>JBAWYY010000181.1:0-6007 GCA_037143285.1 Alphaproteobacteria bacterium
GCTCGTGCCGCGCAACGACCCGACCTTGATGTTCACCAACGCCGGGATGGTGCAGTTCAAGAACGTCTTCACCGGCCAGGAAAAGCGCGCCTACGACCGCGCCGCGACGTCGCAAAAATGCGTGCGCGCGGGCGGCAAGCACAACGACCTCGACAATGTCGGCTATACCGCGCGCCACCACACCTTCTTTGAAATGCTCGGCAATTTCTCGTTCGGCGACTATTTTAAAGACCGCGCCATCGAACTCGCCTGGACCCTGATCACGAAAGAGTACGGGCTTCCCGTCGACCGGCTGCTCGTCACCGTCTATTCCGATGATGATCAGGCTTTTGATCTGTGGAAGAAGATTGCTGGGCTTCCGGACTCCAAGATCATCCGCATCCCGACATCGGATAATTTCTGGCGCATGGGCGATACCGGCCCCTGCGGTCCCTGTTCCGAGATTTTCTATGACCATGGGCCGGCCATTCCCGGTGGTCCTCCAGGCTCCCCTGACGCGGACGGCGATCGGTTCATCGAGATCTGGAACCTCGTCTTCATGCAATATGAGGAGCTCCCGGGCGGCGAGCGCCTCGTCTTGCCGCGGCCGTCCATCGATACCGGCATGGGGCTTGAGCGGATCTCGGCGGTGCTTCAGGGCACCCACGACAATTATGAAATCGATTTGATGCGCGCGCTGATCGGCGCGGTCGAGAACGAAACCCATGTCTCGGCCGATGGGCCGCAAAAGGCTTCGCACCGGGTCATCGCCGACCATTTGCGCACTGCGGGCTTCCTTGTGGCCGATGGCGTTCTGCCATCCAATGAAGGGCGCGGCTATGTGCTGCGCCGGATCATGCGTCGTGCCATGCGGCACGCCTCGCTGCTGGGCTCGCGCGATCCGCTCCTGCACAAGCTCGTGCCGACGTTGCTGCGCGAAATGGGCCAAGCCTATCCTGAACTCGTCCGCGCGGAGGGGTTGATCAGCGAGACGCTGCGGCTTGAGGAAACCCGCTTCCGTCGGACCCTTGAGCGCGGCCTTGCGATCCTTGACGATGAATCCCGCGCCTTAACGAGCGGTGCGACCTTTTCGGGCGCAACCGCCTTCACGCTCTATGACACCTATGGCTTCCCGCTGGACCTGACCCAAGACGCTCTGCGTCCGCGCGGCATCGAGGTTGATGTCGCAAGCTTCGATAAGGCGATGGCTGAGCAGAAGGCGAAAGCCCGTGCGGCCTGGTCGGGATCAGGTGAAGCTGCGACCGATACGATCTGGTTCGGTGTGCGCGACCGTGTCGGGGCAACCGAGTTCCTCGGCTACGACACTGAGACGGCCGAGGGCCAAGTTGTGGCGCTCCTGCGCGACGGGCGCGAGGTCGAGACCTTGAACGCCGGCGAGCAGGGCCTCGTGGTGCTCAATCAGACCGCATTCTATGGCGAGTCCGGCGGTCAGGTGGGTGATCGCGGCATGATGCAGGGCGATGGCATACGTGCTCGCGTCAATGACACGCAAAAGAAGCTTGGCGACGTGTTCGTCCATGTGGTCACGGTGGAGGAGGGCGCTGTTTCGGTCGGCGCCCCGCTCGTCTTGACCGTTGATCACGCCCGCCGCACGGCGGTGCGCGCCAATCACTCCGCGACCCATCTTCTGCACGAGGCGCTGCGCATCGTGCTCGGCGATCACGTGGCGCAAAAGGGCTCGCTGGTGTCGCCCGATCGGCTGAGGTTCGATTTCGCCCATCCGAAGTCGATTGCGCCGGAAGAACTGGCGCGGGTCGAGGACCTCGCCAATCGCGTCATCTTGGAAAATTCTCCGGTCGTGACCCGGCTCATGGGGGTCGATGAGGCCATCACATCGGGCGCCCGTGCGCTGTTCGGCGAGAAATATGGCGACGAGGTTCGTGTCGTCTCCATGGGGCTCGCGCCCGAAGGGTCGAATTCTTCTGGCTGGTCCGTTGAACTCTGCGGCGGCACACATACCAAGCGCACCGGCGATATCGGGCTCGTGTCAATCGTGTCCGAGGGGGCGGTTGCGGCCGGCGTCCGCCGTGTGGAGGCTATGACCGGAGATGCCGCACGGCGCCATCTTTCCGAGCAGTCGCGCAAGTTGGGCGCGCTCGCCCATCTCGTGAAGGCGCCGGTGAGCGACCTTGAGCAGCGGGTTGAGGCCTTGATCGAGGAGCGTCGGCGGCTAGAGCGGGACCTGTCGGACGCGAGAAAGAAGCTCGCCATGGGCGGCGGCGGTGCTGCTGATGGGGAGACGTCGATCCGCACGGCCGGCGACTATAAGTTCTTCGCTAAGGCCGTCAGCGGCATCGAGATGAAAGATCTCAAAAGCCTTGTTGATGCTGCGAAGGCGCAGGTGGGCACCGGCGTCGTTGCCATTGTCGGGGTGACGGACGAAGGCAAGGCCGGCATCGTGGTTGGCGTCACGGCCGATCTGTCGTCGAAAGTGTCGGCTGTTGATCTTGTGAAGGTCGGCGCGCAGGCGCTGGGCGGCACGGGAGGCGGCGGGCGACCCGATATGGCGCAGGCCGGCGGTCCCGATGGCTCTAAAGCCGAGGCCGCACTGTCGGCCATCGGGGCTGCTCTGTCGCATTCCTGATTGACGGGGCGGCGCTCCCCCGCAAGCTTGGGTCCTGTGGGCTCGATTGAGCCCGCTGGGGCAGTTCAGCCGGGGGCGCATGAACGCGGGGACATTGAGGCGGCGGGTCTATCAGACGCTCGACCAGGGCATGGTGGGCGACAGGCTTGCTGTGGCGGTTCACCGCGTGTTGCTTGCACTTATCCTGGTGAATGTCGGCGCGGTCATTCTTGAATCCGTTCCCTCCCTTGCTGCGCGCTACGGTACGCTCTTCCTGACGTTCGAGTTCGTCTCCGTCGGCATTTTCACCATTGAATATCTGTTGCGGCTTTGGGCCTGTGTGGAACATGCGCCGCTTGCCGGGCGCGAGCCCTGGCGCGCCCGGCTCGTTCATGCCGCAACGCCCGCGATGGTGATCGACCTCCTCGCCATCCTGCCGTTTTTTCTGGCCTTCGTCGTTCATGCCGACCTGCGGGTCGTCCTGCTGCTCCGGCTTCTGCGCTTCTTCAAGCTTGCGCGCTATTCGCCGGGCATCGTCAGTCTTGTGGATGCGGTGCGCGCCGAGCGCCGGTCCCTTGGCGCATGCCTTGTGATTTTCATCGGCGCCTTGATCATTTCGTCCTCGGCCATGCATCTGGCCGAACACGTGGCCCAGCCCGATCGCTTCGGCTCCATTCCCGATGCCATGTGGTGGGCGGTGATCACGCTGACGACGGTTGGCTATGGCGATGTCGTGCCCATCACCCCCCTGGGCAAGATCATCGCGAGCCTTACCGCTATTCTGGGCCTCGTCATGCTGGCATTGCCCGGCGGCATCATCGCCAGCGCCTTTGCCCGCGAAATCCAGCGGCGCGATTTCGTCGTCACCTGGTCCATGGTTGCGCGCGTGCCGCTCTTTGCCGGCCTTGATGCGTCCTCTGTCGCCGAGATCATGCGTTCGCTCAAAAGTGCGACCTATGAGCCGGGCGCGCTCATTTGCCGGCGCGGTGACCCCGCCCATTCCATGTATTTCGTCGCTGAGGGGGAAGTATCGGTAGAGCTTCCCGATCGTCGGGCAACCCTGGTGGCCGGCCAGTTCTTCGGCGAAATCGCGGTGCTGCAACGTGCAGAGCGCTCGGCCACCATCCGCGCGCGGGGACGGGTGAAGTTGCTCGCGCTCGATTCCGATGACTTGCGCCATCTCATGGCGGTTCACCCCACCATTGCGACCGTCATCAAGCGGGTCGCTCACGATCGTTTGGCGGATGATCGCCTCGGCAAAGGGGGCGATCTCGTGCTTGAGGAATTGAGCCCCTCAGCGGGTGAACCCCGTTAGCGACGTGGCGATCGCATCCTTTCGCACCGCGCCAGAGGGAGCGAGTGTGCGGTGATCGGCTCACGAGTGTGCGGGTCCCTCCGTTGGAACACGTGTTTGGTTGACGCTGGCGCGTTTTCGGTGCGGCCGCAGCCTGCGGCATGGTGTCTGATACGCCTGCGATGACCAAAATTGATCTTAGCGCCATATGGTCCACAACTTAGTTCCAGTGATCTCCCCTATTGCGGGAGGTCTGCTCGCGTAACGGAAGTGGCGGTGAAAACGCGGTTCTCCCAAATTGAGAGCGATGCATTCCGTTGCTGCTCGATTAGTGATCGTTCCATGCTGGTGTTTAGTGACCGCATAATAATACCAATTCACGTTGATAAAACAAATAATAATCTTACAATGTGACAAAATAAATCAATAAAAGACTTTAAAAGATTGTTAAAATTGGCGATTTTATTGTGTTATACGAATTTTAGTAGTGCTCAAAGGAGTAAAAATAATTCACATTCGGGAGGTGCTATTGTATTGCGCATTCAGAAGGTGTCATGAATGTTGACTTAGGCCGCATGTAAAATATGATTTCCGTATTCAATCAGGCCTTGTCGCCTTCGTGGCATGGTCCTCTTGATCGCTGCTGGTCTTTTGGAGGCTCTCTTGCTGTCGTTTTTGAAACGCCCTGAGCATGCTGAAAGTGTAACGCCACAGGTTGTTAGTCGAACGCCTCTGATTTTGCGAGATATCGACGTCGAAAACGATGCAGTGGGGACTGTAAAAATGGATAAGCCGGCTGAAACCAACGCTTCCGAGATCGAATCCTTTGTAAAGGTTGTTCGTGATCAAGCGCTCGACTTACGTGAAGAGAACGCGAAATTTGCTTCGGGCTGGATGACGAACCTTGAGGTTCTGACAAACCGCTTGTCGAAAATTTCCCCTATGGTCGACCAATTGGTGGCGAAACTCGCGGAGCGCGAAAATGCGCTGGCTCAGGCGATCGAAAGCCGCGATGACCTCCAGCGCAAATATGTATTGGTTGAACGCGAGCGAGCCGTTCTCCAGCCGCGAGTGGCGCGGCTCGACGATGAATTGCAGGAAACGAAAAATCTCCTCTCGGCCGCCCATGCCCGGATCGCCCAACTCGATTCCGACGTGTTGAAGGCGTCGAACTACGCCAATGAGCTTCTGAACAAGGTCACCATTTCGGAATCGCTCCGAAATCGTTCGGAAGAAGAGAACGCTGTTTATCAGCAGAAGAACATGGAGAAGGACGCAACGATCAACAAGCTCACCCGAGAGCTTGCGCGCTTTACGTCCGACCTCGAAGCGGCGTCCTCGGAGCTTTATCGTTACGAGGGGCAGGTGACCTTCTATACCGAACGTCTAGGCAGCTACACCGAAGAGCTCGACCGGGCGAATGCGACCATTTCGTCGCTCGAAGCGCAGGTGTCGAACTATAAGAAGGACCTGAGCACGCTCCGCTTTGACACCGAAGAGCGCGAACGGCGGATGACCGTGGATATGGCCGCCAAGAACAAGCTGATCTACGACCTCGAGATCAAGCAGTCGGCCATGGCCTCGAAGATCGAGTTCCTGACCCGCATGAACCAGCGCTATCGCGAGGAATCGAAGCGCCAGCTCGAACAGGTTGCCAATTTGGAATCGTCAAACCGGCAGCTCATCGATGCCTTTGCGGCCAATGTGGAATCGGTCGGTGCTGTTGGGCCCGAGCCTGTGCAAGAGCAAGTGGTCGAGCGGCCGCAGCCCATGCTTCGGGCCATCGGTGATGATCGCTAAGGGTGGGTCACCCGCTGATCGCTACGGCCTGACCGCGTTAGCTCGTTGAGGCGCTCAGACGCAGCGCCTCAAAACAGCTTCCGATATTGAACGAAACCACTCTTATCGGCGATGCGGTCGTAAAGCTGCATCGCCGTTTCGTTTGTTTCGTGGGTAAGCCAATGGACGCGGTTGGCGCCTTTGGCCTTGGCGTGATCATAGACCGCTTCGATGAGCGCGCGACCGGCGCCGGTGCCGCGCACATTCGGGTCGACGAACAGGTCCTGCAAATAGCAATAGTCCGACGCCGTCCAGCACGAGCGATGCAGGATCGCATGCACGATGCCGACCATGCGGTCGCCATCGAAGGC
>JBAWYY010000182.1:0-5984 GCA_037143285.1 Alphaproteobacteria bacterium
ATGCGCGCCTCATAGGCGGCGATATAGCGGCCATAGACCGCCTCGACCTCGTCAACGGTGTCGCCGCGACCCGCGCGCCTCAGCGCTTTTTCTACCATGGGGCGAATGCCGTGGCCGATCAAGTCGCGGGCCTGAGCCATATCGAGGGGATCAAGCCCCTCTTCCACCAAGAGCCAGGAGAGCGTGCCCAGGAGATCGGGGGCGGTGTCGACGAGGGTGCCGTCGAGGTCAAAGAGGATGGTGGCGGGGGTCACGGGCGTCGGGTCCGATGGGGTGGTGCCAACCGCTGTCATTGGCAAAGATCGGATCGTCATGGCCTGAGGCGGCCGCGATGTCACCCGATTTCCTGCATGTGAGCCGCGCGTCTTAGGCAGAAATCCCCGGCTTGTTCGCCACGCGCGCACACCCCACCTTCGAGGTGGTGTCGGCCTCCCGACGGCGCCCTGCCCATTTCCGCGAGCTTATCCCATGAGCCTTGATGCTTCCCCGCTGTTCCAGCCCTTCACGCTGGGCGATCTCGTTGTGCCAAACCGCATTGCCATGGCGCCCCTCACCCGCAATCGTGCTGCCCATGGCACCGATGCGCCCCATGCTTTGAACGCGACCTATTATGAGCAGCGCGCAAGCGCCGGCCTCCTCATCACCGAGGCAAGCCAGATCTCGCGGCAGGGCCAGGGCTATATCTGGACGCCCGGCATCTATACCGACGCGCAGATCGCAGGCTGGAAAGGCGTGACCGACAAGGTCCATCACGCCGGCGGCCGCATTTTCATCCAGCTCTGGCATGTGGGCCGCGTCTCGCACACCTCGCTTCAGGCCAATGACGGCGCCCCCGTTGCGCCCTCGGCCATTGCCGCGAAGACCAAGACCTTCGTCGCGAGCGGCTTTGCCGATACGTCTCTGCCGCGCGCGCTTGAAACTGCCGAAATCCCCGGCATTGTCGCGGCCTATGCTCAGGCGGCCGAGAACGCCAAGAAGGCCGGCTTTGACGGCATCGAGATCCACGGCGCCAATGGCTATCTCATCGACCAGTTCATGAAGGATGGCACCAATCACCGCACCGACGCTTACGGCGGCTCGGTCGAGAACCGCATGCGCTTCGGCCTCGAAGTGGTGGATGCCATTGCCAAGGTGTTCCCGATGAACCGGCTCGGCATCCGCCTGTCACCGGTGAGCCCGGCCAATGATGCGGTGTCGAGCGAGCCCATGGCGCAGTTCGGCGCCTTCGTGTCGGAGCTCTCCAAGCGCGGGCTTGCCTTCATCCATGTGGTGGAAGGGGCAACGGGCGGAGCGCGCGATAACGTTGCGTTCGACTATATGGCCCTGCGCAAGGCTTTCTCCGGCGCCTATATCGCCAATAACGGCTATACCCGCGAGCTCGCCATTTCGGCGGTGGCTGAGGGGCGCGCCGATATGGTCGCCTTCGGCAAAGCCTTCATTGCCAATCCCGACCTGGTCGAGCGTTTGCGGGTCGATGCGCCGCTGAACGTCGGCGACCGCAACACCTTCTACGGCGGTGGCGCTGAGGGCTATACCGACTATCCGACGCTTGCGAAGGTCGGCGCCTAAGGGCTCCTCCTTCCTTAAAGTCGCAGCGCGTGATTGCTGCTTTGCGCTGGCCCGGATGTACGGGCCGGCGCATGATGCTAGAAAGCGTCACAAGCCTCACAATAAACGATCAAGGGAGCCGTCCATGAATGCCCCAATGAAAGCCCATCCGCTGGCGCTGAAAGACCCGACGCTTTTGAAATCGCAGTGCTATGTGAATGGCGAATGGGTCGGCACCCCCGTTGATTCCGTCATCAATCCCGCAACCGGGCAGCTGATCGCGCAAGTGCCGCGCTTTGGCGCGAAAGAAGCGGCAGAGGCCGTCGAATTCGCCGACAAGGCGTTCAAGGCTTGGTCGAAGCGCACCGCGAAAGACCGCTCCAATATCCTGCGCAAGTGGTTTGAGCTGATCATCGCCAATACCGACGATATCGGTACGATCATGACGGCTGAACAGGGCAAGCCTTTGGCGGAAGCCAAGGGCGAGGTCGGCTATGCCGCCTCCTTCGTCGAGTTCTATGCCGAGGAATGCCGCCGCGTGAATGGCGACATCATCCCGAGCCACCGCACCGACGCGCGGATGCTCGTCACCAAGCAACCCGTTGGGGTTTGCGCCGCGATCACGCCGTGGAACTTCCCGGCGGCCATGATCACCCGCAAATGCGCGCCGGCCATGTCGGTCGGCTGCACCACGGTGGTGAAGCCCGCGCCCGAGACGCCGCTAACCGCCTTGGCGCTCGCCGAACTCGCCCATCGCGCCGGCATCCCGGCGGGCGTGTTCAATGTTATCACGGGTGATGCTGCAGCCATCGGCAAGGTCTGGTGCGAACATCCGACCGTGCGCGCCATCGGCTTCACCGGCTCGACGCCCGTCGGCAAATTGCTGATGGCCCAGGCCGCTTCCACCGTGAAGCGCGTCGGCCTTGAGCTTGGCGGCAATGCGCCTTTCATCGTGTTTGACGATGCCGATCTCGATGCGGCGGTCGAAGGCGCGATGGTCTCCAAATATCGCAACATGGGTCAGACCTGCGTCTGTGCCAATCGCATCTATGTTCAGCGCGGCATTCACGATGCCTTCGTCGAGAAGTTCACGGCGAAGGTTCGCGCGCTGAAAGTCGGCAATGGCATGGAGGCCGGCGTGATGCAGGGCCCGCTCATCAAGCCTGCGGCGGTTGCCAAAGTTGAGAGCCATGTGAAGGACGCGGTTGAGAAGGGCGCGAAGGTGCTGGTCGGCGGCAAGCGCCACGAGCTCGGCCTCACCTTCTTCGAGCCGACGGTGTTGGACGGCGTCACCTCCGACATGATCGTGACGCGGGAAGAGACCTTCGGGCCGATCGCGCCGATCTATACCTTCGATACCGAAGACGAAGTGATCGCGCTCGCCAATGCCTCGCAATATGGGCTCGCGAGCTATTTCTACGGTCGCGACATCGGCCGCATCTTCCGCGTCGCCGAGGCGCTGGAATATGGCATGGTCGGCATCAATACCGGCCTCATCGGGGTCGATATCGCGCCCTTCGGCGGGGTGAAGGAATCGGGCCTTGGCCGCGAAGGATCGCGCTATGGCGTCGATGAGTTCATCGAGATCAAATATCTGCTGATCGCCGGCCTCGACAAATAAGCCGAGTTATCGCTCAAGGGTCGCGCCGCCACCGCGGCGCGGCCGAGACGCCCAAACGGGCAACCGGCACCACCACCAGACCCAATTCGTCCCGGCCTTGTCGACCGACGAAGATCGTCTCGGGCGCGCCCATGCTCGGATGCGCCTGGCGAAGGCGTGCCTCATCGCGGGCGAAACTCCGGGGCGTCGCGATGATGATGCCGGGTTTCCCCACATAGCGGGCGATATCCTGACGGGTGGAAAAGCCTCGGGGATCGTCGAAATCGACCATGACCGGGGCGATGTCGCCCATCACGAGATCGATCTTGCCGCCCTCGTTCCACCTGAGCGCCACGAGCACGGGACCGTCAGGCCTCCCCACGCCGCGCGCGAGGAGCGCGGGCTTGAGGCGGTCCCAATCGGCGGCATCAAAGGTCGGATCGGCTGAAACAGGCAGGCCCGCCCGCGTGAGCGCCCCCGTCGCACCAAGGCTCCCGGCGAGCGCCACGATCCCAACGGCAAGCCCCGCCGACCAGCGCGCCCATCCCGAAGTGGTCGCGTCGCGTTCGGGGTGGCCGACGATCCAGGCGCCCAAGAGCGGCATCATGAAGAACCAGCCGGGCATGGGCCAATGGGGCAAGGCCGCGCCCGACCAAAGCGATTGCACGGTGAACAAGAGAATAGTCGGGAGCCCGAGGGCCAGGAGAAAGGCCTGTTCCGGCTCGCGCCAGCGCTTCAGCCCGGCGACAAGGCCGTAGCAGAGCGGGATCGCGATCCAGGGGGCAAGCCAGATCAGTTGGCCGCCGAGCATTTGCGCGAAAGCAAGCGGGGTGAGGCCTGTCGCAGTGGTTCGCCCCGCCTGGAATCGGAAGGACACCCAGTCGTTCTGCAGGTTCCAGATCAGGACCGGGCTGATCACGAGGAGCCCGAGCGCCGCGCCGGCATAGAGTGCTGGATGGGCGAACCAGCGCCGCTGGCGGCTAAGCGCCATGAAGCCGACCAGGCCTAGCGCCACCACCAGGGCTGAATATTTCGAGAGCCCGGCCAAGCCAAACAGCGCGCCGGCGCCAAGCCAGCTTGCCCAGGGCGACGGCGTCTCATTGGGTTCGGGAAAGAAGAGGCGGGCGAGGATGACGGCGGCGCCCGCGAGCGCTGCCAGCAAAGGCCCGTCCGGCACGATCCAGGTGCCGGGGCTTGCCAGGAAAAACGGCGAGACATTGAGGGTGAAGACGGCCCAGACACCGGCTTGCGCGGAAAAGAGCCGGGCTGTCAGCCGATAGAGCAGCCAGCCCGAGAGCGCGAAAAGCGCGATGGTGGGGAGCCGCACCATCCAATTCGTGCCGAATAGGCTCATGGCGCCATGGGCGAACCAGAGATGGGCGGGCGGATGGTCGAAGTAGGAGAGCGCGAGGCTGCGCGCTTGGCCGAGCGTATAGCTCTCGTCCACGCCAAAGCCGAGGCTCCAGGCAAAGCCGACCCTTAAGAGCGCGAAGGCGGCGATGAGGATCAGGGCTGTGCGGGTGGGATGAGCGTGAAAATCGCCAAACATGGCCCGCCAGTATCAGGTCAGGCCCGCAGACGAAAGCTCTGCACGGCGTCGGCGAGCGACTTCACCCCGAAGAGCACGAAGGTGACGCCAACGAGGCGTGTAATCGTCAGGCCGTTGGTGAGGAAGAAGCGCCTGACAATCGCAAGGCCCGCGATGGCCACCAGGATCACATCGGCCACGATGAAGCCGGCAAGCGCCGTGATCATGACGGCCGGCGCGCTCTCCCAGGTGAGGAGCCCGGCATATTGGCCAACCAGCACCGTGAACATGGCGAGCGACACGGGATAGGCCTTGGGGTTGGTGAGCCCGAAGATGAGGCCGGCCACGACCGGGTGGCGCTGCCCTACGACCGAGGTGCCAGTCGCTTCACGCGACAGGATCGCGCGGATGCCGAGATAAATGAGGTAAGCGCCGCAGATGGCCCCCATTGTCTCAAACACGATGGCGCCGAGCTGATTGACGCCGATGATCGCGGCGAGTGCCAGGGCACCCCAGAGCACGTCACCAACAAGATGGCCGGCGGCAAGCCAGGCGCCTGCCGACCGGCCCTGCTGAGCGGAAACCGCAAAGAGCGCGAGGAACATGGGCCCGGGGGTGAGCACATAGATCATCGCCGCCGCGAAGGTGGCGATCAGAAGACCGATGGTCATGGGCAGCATGCTCCCGGCGGCTGAGGCGATCCAGGGTTAGCCGGGCGCTCTGCCTGCCGCAAGGTCGTCAGTTCTGCAGGGTGATGCCGGCCTTCTCGATGATGTCCTTGAACTTAGCGATTTCCTTGCGGGAGATATCGGCCATCTGTTCGGGCGTCGAGGAAATGGCGGCAGCCCCCATTTCGTCGAAGCGCGAGATGATCGCGGGCTCCGACAGGACAGCGCGCATCTCGGTCGAGAGCCTATCGACGATTTCCTTCGGGGTTGCCGCCGGCGCGATGAAGCCGTTCCAGGAGCTGATGTCGAAGCCCGGCAGGAAGTCACCGAGTGGGGGAATTTCCGGCGTTATCTTGGCACGCTGGGCCGTGGTCACCGCAAGGCCGCGGATCGAGCCGGACTTATAATGGGGATAGGGCGAGGTGAAATTATCAAACGAGAGCGCGACTTCGCCGGTGATCAGCGCCTGAACGAGCACAGCGGACGAGCGGGTGGGCACATGGGTCATCTTGGTGCCGGTCAGCTGCATGAAGAGCTCCCCCGACAGATGGATCGAGGTGCCGATGCCGGAAGACCCGAAGTTATACTTGCCGGGATTGGCGCGCAGGAAGGCGATCAGTTCCGGCACATCCTTCACCGG
>JBAWYY010000183.1:0-5980 GCA_037143285.1 Alphaproteobacteria bacterium
GACGCTATAGGCGTAGCAGCGCCTTGCGAAGCAGAAGGAAGATCCGTGCGCACAGCGGCGATAGGGATTGATGGACCGGTCGAAGTTAAGGTCCGGGATGTCGTTGCGAGTGATGATCCGCCGCGCTTTTTCCTCCACAACCGTGGTAGCAAAGGGCTCCAACTCGTCAAGGCTATCCCAGACGTCATCAAAGGCTTCGCGGGCCTGCTTCTCATAGCGCCCGCTCGTGTTCGAGATGCTGCCCCGGCCCCGCCGTCGATCTGTTGCGACACCTGCGCCGCCTGCAACATCGAAGGCATTGGCTGTCCGCCCGGAGAACAGGCGAGCGGCCCTTGCTTCGAGCTCTTCGGGTGATTGTTTAGGGCGTGCGCCTGTCTGTGCCATAGCAGGACAGCTAGCACGCAAATGAGATCAAAACAAGAACATTGATGATTGGGGTTCCAACCGGTGGCCGCTGAGGGCACCGGTCGGGATGCGATTGGACTTACTCCGCGGCGACCCGGAGGGCGGCCACATTCACCGGATCGTAGTTCAGCACCGGCGCAAGCCAACGCTCTGCTTCCGCCACCGGCCAGCCCTTACGCGCCGCATAGTCTTCCACCTGATCGCGCTCGATCTTGCCGACGCCGAAATACTCGGCTTCGGGATGCGAGACATAGAGACCGGAGACGGAGGAGCCCGGCCACATGGCGCGGCTCTCGGTCAAGGTCACGCCAATCGCCTTTTCGGCGTCCAAGAGCGAGAAGAGCACGTCCTTTTCGGTGTGGTCGGGCTGGGCGGGATAGCCGGGGGCAGGACGAATGCCGCGGTATTTTTCCTGAATGAGCTCTTCGTTGGAGAGCACTTCATCGGGCGCATAGGCCCAGAACTCGCGCCGCACGCGCCGGTGCATACGCTCGGCAAAGGATTCAGCCAAACGATCGCACAGAGCCTTCAGAAGGATGGCGTTGTAATCGTCCTTCGCTGACTCAAAGCGCTTGGACGCTGCCTCCTCACCGAAGCCGGTGGAGACGACAAAGCCGCCGATCCAGTCGGGTCGCGCGCCCACCGGTGCGAAATAGTCCGACAGCGCAATATGAGCGCGCTCGCGCCCCTCACGACGCGCAATTTGCTGGCGCAGGGTGTGCAATGTCGTGAGCGGGGTCGTCCGGGTCTCGTCGGAATAGACAACAATGTCGTCACCGACGGTGTTCACCGGCCAGAAGCCGACGACCGCACGCGCCTCGACCCATTTTTCGTCGACGATGCGGTTGAGCATGGCCTGAGCATCGGCAAAGAGCTGACGCGCGGCCTCGCCCTGCTTCTCATCGTCGAGGATCGCGGGGTAGCGGCCCTTGAGCTCCCAGGTCTGGAAGAAAGGCGTCCAGTCGATGGTGCGCACGAGCTCCGAGAGGTCATAGTCCACAAACACGCGGGTGCCGGTGAAGGTGGGCTTCGGCGGCTCATAGGTCTTGAAGTCGAGCTTCAAGGCATTGGCGCGGGCTTCGTTCAGCGAGATGCGGTTTTTTGCCTGCTCGCCGCGATGGTGAGCTTCCGCGATCTTGGCATATTCAGCCCGGGTGTCCGCGATATAGGTGTCGCGCTGGGTCTCCGAGAGCAGTTGCGACACGACGCCAACGGCGCGGCTCGCATCCAGAACATAAACAGCTTGGTTGCGGGTGTAGTTCGGGTGGATTTTCACCGCCGTATGGACGCGCGAGGTCGTGGCTCCGCCAATAAGGAGCGGGACGTCAAGACCCTGGCGTTCCATCTCGGCCGCCACAAAGCACATTTCATCAAGCGACGGGGTGATCAGGCCGGAGAGGCCGATCACATCCACCTTGTGCTTTATCGCCTCGTCCAGAATGCGTTGGGCCGGCACCATCACGCCGAGATCGATCACCTCGTAATTGTTGCACTGGAGCACGACGCCGACGATGTTCTTGCCGATGTCATGGACATCGCCCTTCACGGTCGCCATTAGGATCTTGCCGGCAGCCGGCGTATCGGCGAGGCCCATGTCGCGCTTCTCCTGCTCCAGATAGGGCTGGAGATAGGCGACGGCCTGTTTCATCACGCGCGCGGATTTCACGACCTGCGGCAAGAACATCTTGCCGGCACCGAAAAGGTCGCCAACCACGTTCATGCCGGCCATCAGCGGGCCTTCGATGACGTGAAGGGGGCGCTCGACGCTCTGGCGAGCCTCTTCGGTATCAAGTTCGATGAACTCGGTGATGCCGTTGACCAGCGAATGGGCGAGCCGCTCGGCAACCGGCTTTTCGCGCCAAGTGAGGTCAACCGCTTTGGCTTCGCCCTTGGCATGGCCGCGATATTTCTCGGCGACTGCCAACAAGCGCTCGGTCGCGTCTTTACGCCTGTTCAGCACCACGTCTTCGCAGGCTGTCCTCAGCTCGGGATCGAGGTTCTCATAGATCGCGAGCTGGCCGGCATTGACGATACCCATGTCCATGCCGCGCTTGATCGCGTGGTAAAGGAACACCGCGTGCATGGCCTCGCGCACGGGCTCATTGCCGCGGAACGAGAAGGAGAGGTTCGAGACGCCGCCGGAGATGTGGGCATGCGGCAGGTTCTGGCGGATCCAGGTGGTCGCCTCGATGAAGTCATTGCCGTAATTGTCATGCTCTTCGATGCCGGTGGCGACAGCGAAGACATTGGGATCGAAGATGATGTCCTCGGGCGGGAAGCCGACATCATTGACCAGGATATCGTAAGCACGCTTGCAGATTTCGATCTTGCGAGCGGCGGTATCAGCTTGGCCCTGCTCATCAAAAGCCATGACCACGACGGCCGCGCCATATTTGCGGACGATCTTGGCTTCCTGGATGAACTTCTCCACCCCCTCCTTCATCGAGATGGAGTTGACGATGGGCTTGCCCTGAATAGTCTTCAGGCCTGCCTCGATCACAGGGAATTTCGAGGAATCGACCATCACCGGCACGCGCGAGATATCGGGCTCGGCGGCGACCAAGTTGAGGAAGTCCTTCATGGCGCGATGGCTATCGAGCAGCCCCTCGTCCATATTCACGTCGATCACCTGCGCGCCGTTCACGACCTGGTCGCGGGCGACATCAAGGGCCGCGGTATAGTCGCCGGCGGTGATCAGCTTCCGGAACTTGGCAGAGCCTGTGACATTGGTGCGCTCGCCAATGTTCACGAAGGGGATTTCCGGGGTCAGCACGAAGGGCTCAAGACCTGCAAGCCGCATGCGGCGCTCAATGACGGGCACCACGCGCGGCGCAACGGTGCGGGTCGCAGTGGCGATTGCGTTGATATGGGCGGGCGTCGAGCCGCAGCAGCCGCCGACGATGTTGACGAGGCCGGCGGTTGCGAACTCACCGACGAGTTCGGCCATGGCCTCGGGGCTCTCGTCATAGAGGCCGAATTCGTTGGGGAGACCAGCATTGGGATAGGCGCAGACGAAGGTGTCGGCGACTTTCGACAGAGCCTGGATGTGCTGGCGCATTTCCTTCGCGCCGAGAGCGCAGTTCAGCCCGATGGAGAAGGGCTTGGCATGGCGCAGCGAGTACCAGAAGGCTTCGGTCGTCTGGCCGGACAGGGTGCGGCCGGACAGATCGGTGATGGTGCCGGAGATCATCACGGGCAAGGTGACGCCGGTCTTCTCAAAGGTCTCATCGACGGCGACAAGGGCTGCCTTCGCGTTCAACGTATCGAAAATGGTCTCGATCAGGATGATGTCGGCACCACCGTCGATCAGGCCAAGGGTCTGCTCGGCATAGGCGTCCTTCAGCTGGTCGAAGGTCACTGCGCGATAGCCGGGATCGTTCACATCAGGCGAAATAGAGGCTGTGCGATTGGTCGGGCCAAGGGCACCGGCTACGAAGCGCCTGCGGCCATCGCGCTCCTGCGCAATTTTGGCAGCCGCTTTGGCAAGCCGTGCACCCTCATAGTTCAGCTCATAGGCGAGATGCTCCATCCCATAGTCCGCTTGCGCGATGGAAGTGGAGGAAAACGTATTGGTCTCGACGATGTCGGAGCCTGATTCAAAATATTCGAGGTGAATTTCCTCGATCACGTCGGGCTTCGTCAGAATCAGGAGGTCGTTATTGCCCTTCAGATCGTGATTCCACGCCGCGAAGCGCTCACCCCGGAAAGCCGCCTCATCAAACTTATAGCGCTGGATCATCGTGCCCATCGCACCGTCGAGCACCAGGATACGCTCCTTGGCGGCTGCGGTGAGGGCGGCGAGGACTTCCTTGCCATTAGCGTGACGGGGGATGAAATCGGACATGGGGCACTCAAGTCTGAGGAGATGGCCGCGCCCCTCGAAGGGGCGCGCGTAAGGGGGCGTTAGGGTTTGGCTTAGGCGGCGGCCGCCTGCACAGCTGCACCCTCGGGGCGCATCCCTAAGAGGTGGCAAATGGCATAGACGAGGTCGGCGCGGTTCATTGTGTAGAAATGGAATTCGGTGACCCCGCGATCAACCAGGTCGAGAACCTGTTCGGCTGCGACCGAGGCGGCAATCAATTTGCGCGTTGCCGGATCGTCTTCGAGGCCTTCAAAGCGCTTGGCGAGCCAATCCGGCACACTTGCACCGGTGCGTGCTGCAAAGCCTGCGGTCTGCTTGAAGTTCTGCACGGGAACGATGCCGGGAACGATGGGGATGGTAATGCCAGCCGCCCGCGCGCGGTCGAGATAACGCAGATAGACATCGTTATCGAAGAAGAACTGGGTGATGGCGCGGGTGGCGCCTGCATCCATCTTGCGCTTCAACATTTCGATGTCGGTGTCGATCGACGGGCTGTCGGGGTGCTTTTCCGGATAGGCTGAGACCGAAACCTCGAAGTCACCGATCGCCTTGATGCCGGCCACGAGCTCGGGCGAGCCTTCATAGCCGCCGGGATGGGGCTGATAGGCCGTGCCGACGCCGCCAACGGGATCGCCGCGTAGGGCGACGATATGGCGGACGCCAGCCGCCCAATAGTCGCGGATGACATCATCCACTTCGGCCTTAGTGGCCGCCACGCAGGTGAGATGGGCAGCGGGCTTCAGCTTCGTCTCTTGTACGATGCGCTGAACCGTATGGTGGGTGCGCTCACGGGTCGAGCCACCTGCGCCATAGGTTACCGAGACGAAAGAGGGCTCAAGCGGCGCCAATCGCGCAACCGAATCCCAGAGGGTACGCTCCATCTCATCCGACTTCGGCGGAAAGAACTCGAACGAGACTTTGAGGCGGGCCCGCGAGACATAGCGGCTGGGCTTATAGGCGGAGGGGATCATCAAACAACCTCAGACACTTGGACGCCCGTACCAATTGTCGGGGCGTCAGATTGAATTCGCGGATCGCGCGCGACCCATATGGATACGGTGAGATCGTCGCCGCCGGATCGGGCAGGCTTCAATGATTTGAAGTCAGTTGGCGTGAGACCCGCTGCGCTCATCCAGCCCGCCACGGTCTCGCGTGCGAAGCCAAGACGGCGATGCGCCTGGGTCTCGCGCAGGAATTCGAGGTCATGGGGGGCAAAGTCGATGACGACAAGCCGACCGCCCGGGCGCATCACGCGGGCCGCCTCGCGAATGGCGCGGGCGCCGTCATCCAGGAAGTGCAGGACCTGATGGATGATGACGCCGTCATAGGCATCGCGCGGGACGTTCAGCGCATAGATATCGCCGGACCTGACGACGCAATGGCGAATGCCGGCGCGATCAAGTGAGGCTCGCGCAAGCGACAGCATCTCGGAATTGGCGTCAATGCCAAGGCCGCGCTCGATATGGGGCGCGAAAAGCTCAAGCATGCGGCCAGTGCCGGTGCCGAGATCGAGCAGGGTGCGCAGCCGCATATCGGCGAAGGCGTCCATAATCGCCTTCTCGACCCGGTCTTCCGCCACATGAAGCGCCCGCAGGCGATCCCAATCGGCGGCATGCCGGCGGAAGAAGGCCTGCGCCTCGGCGGAACGCTTTGCATGAACCTCGCCGAGCCGTTCCCGATCGCGGACGAGGATCACGTCCTGGGGGTCCGCCA
>JBAWYY010000184.1:0-5930 GCA_037143285.1 Alphaproteobacteria bacterium
CGACGAGCAGCATCACATAGAGGAGGGCGACCACGCGGGGGCGCGAGTCTTTGGGCGCAAGATCGGTTGCGAGCGCGAGACCGGCGGTCTGCGTCGTGTGGAGCCCGACACCTGTCACAAGGAAGGCAAGCGCTGCCGCCCCCGGGCCAAGCCAAGCCGGCGCATCCGGCGCGTCCGTCAGCACCAGAAGCGCGAAGGGCATGATGGCGAGACCGCCAAACTGAGCGATGGTGCCGTACCAAAGATAGGGCACCCGGCGCCATCCAAAGGCCGAGCGATGGGTGTCGGAACTATAACCGACGAGAGCCCGGAACGGGGCAAAGAGGAGCGGCAGCGACACCATCAGGCCAACGAGCCAAGCCGGCACGCCAAGCTCAACGATCATCACGCGATTGAGCGTGCCGGTGAGGAGCACGGCCGCCATGCCGACGGAGACTTGGAACAGCGACAAACGGAGCAGGCGAGACAACGGCAAGTCAGCGGTCGCAGCATCCGCAAAGGGCAGAAACCGCGGCCCAAGCGCAATCCATTCTTTGACGACCGACGTGCCGTAGCGCTTCATCGCCTCACCAGCTCCAGAGCTTGCGACGTGTAGAAGCCGGAATTGACCCGCATCGTCCGTCCGATGCGCCAGTCTTTCAGCGCAGGCGCGGCCTCAATCACCTTCATCAGGCGTGACGGCCGCGTCGGTACGATCGACGGCGCCCGATCACCGGTCGGGATCAGCCGACCGACCGCATGCATGGTGGACAGAAGCGCTGTGGCCGGCGCGAAGGTGTAGACAATGGAGTTTGAGACACGCGGGGCAATCGTGATGATCGCTTTAACAGCATCTTCCATCCGGTAATGGATGAGGGAATCCATTGCGACCACGTGGTCAAACTGGCCGTGGCTTGCGTCCAACATATCGCCGACCCGGAAGTCGATCCGGGCGCACTCCGGCTCCACCGAGATCCGCTCGCGGGCGAGGTCGACCAAGGTGCCGGAGAGGTCAATGGCGACCACGTCAGCGCCGCGCCGCGCCATTTCAAGCGAAAAGGCGCCGGTGCCGCAGCCTGCATCCAGGGTCCGTCGACCGCTGAGATCAGCGGGGAGCCAGGAGAGCATGGTGTCGCGCATGCGGTCGCGACCGCGCCGCACCGTCGCCCGAATGCCCGACACCGGCGCGTCCGAGGTCAGCCGCTTCCAGGCATCGGCGGCCGTACGATCAAAATAGGTTTCGATTTGGCCGCGGCGAGTAACGTAAGTGGCTGTCGGCATCAGTCGAACCCCAGGAAATCAAAGATGTCGCGGTCCTTCATCGGGCGCGCCTGCAGCATTTCGCCGCCAGCCCAGAGGGTCTCGGCAAGGCGCATGTACTCGTCCTGAACCGCCTTCAGCTCAGGGGTCGCGTCCATTTCGAACAGCGTCATCTTGCGCAGCCGCGAACGGCGGATGGCATCAAGATCGGGGAAATGCGCGATGCGCTTCATGCCCGTCGCATCAGCGAAACGGTCGATCTCGTCGGTGGCCGCTGAGCGGTTCGCGATGATGCCGCCGAGGCGAACTTCATAGTTCTTCGACTTGGCATTGATGGCCGAGACAATGCGGTTGGCCGCAAAGATCGAGTCGAAGTCGTTGGCGGCGACCACCAGCGCGCGTTCGGCATGTTGCAGCGGCGAGGCGAAGCCGCCGCAGACCACGTCGCCGAGGACGTCGAAGATGACGACGTCGGTGTCCTCAAGCAGGTGATGCTCCTTCAAGAGCTTCACCGTCTGCCCGACCACATAGCCGCCGCAGCCCGTGCCAGCCGGCGGGCCGCCCGCCTCCACGCACATCACGCCGTTATAGCCGGGAAACACAAAGTCCTCGGTGCGGAGTTCTTCGGCGTGAAAATTCACGCCCTCGAGCACGTCGATGACGGTGGGCACCAGGCGCTTGGTCAGCGTGAAGGTGGAATCGTGCTTGGGGTCGCAGCCGATCTGCAGGACCCGCTTGCCGAGCTTGGAGAAGGCGACCGACAGGTTCGACGATGTCGTCGACTTGCCGATGCCGCCCTTGCCATAGACGGCAAACACCTTCGCGGTCCCAATTTGAATGTCCGGGTCGAGATGAACCTGAACACTTCCTTCGCCGTCGGATCGGCCTTTCAGCGAGGGATGTCGGAACAATACAGTCATCGGGTCCTCCCTCGGCCTTACGCCGGGATTTTTGTGGGAATGCCCTCGATCCGATCTTCAAGATCGTCGACAGCATCGCGAAGTTGGGCCAGGACCTCCGGATCGGGGGTCCAGTAGTTTCGTTCGTGGGCTTCAAGCAGCCGTCCGACCACCTTGGCGCAGGCATTCGGATTAAGGGCCGCCAGCCGCTCGCGCATGGCGCGGTCAAGCACATAGGTCTCGGAGATCTGCTGATAGACCCAGGGTGCGACCTGACCGGTGGTTGCCGACCAGCCCATGGTATTGGTGACCTGCGCTTCGATCTGGCGCACGCCCTCATAGCCGTGGCTGAGCATGCCCTCGTACCAGCGGGGGTTCAGTGTGCGCGTGCGGGTCTCAATGGCAACCTGCTCGGAGAGCGTCCGGATCCGTCCCTCGGCTCTTGTCTGATCGCCGATATAGACAGGCATGGTCTTGCCGCGGGCACGACCGACAGCGCGGGAAATACCGCCGAGCGTGTCGAAATAATGGTCGATGGTGGTGATGCCGAGCTCGACCGAGTCGAGATTTTGATAGGCAAGATCCACATTGGCGAGCACGCTTTGGAGGAGCGCTCCCTGCGAGCTCGGTTGCCCGTTCCGGCCATAGGCGAAGGATTTGCGCTTCTCGTAAGCCTCAGCCAGCTCATCCTCATTGGTCCAGGTGCCCGCATCAACCAATTGGTTGACATTGGCGCCATAGGCCGAGTCCGCATTGGAGAAGACGCGAAGCGATGCGGTTTCGAGATCGCAGCCCTTTGTGGCCTGATAGGCCAGTGCATGGGCGCGGACATAGTTCTGCTCGACCGGCTCATCGGCGCTGGCGGCGAGGAAACAGGCCTCCGCCAGCAGCTTCGTCTGCAGCGGCAGGAGGTCGCGGAAGATACCGGAGAGCGTGACCATCACGTCAATGCGCGGCCGCCCAAGCACGTCGAGTGGGATAAGATCAGCACCCGCCAAGCGCCCATAGCCGTCAAAGCGGGGGCGAGCACCAAGGAGGGTCAGCGCCTGCGCGATGGGGCTCCCCTCGGTTTTCAGATTGTCGGTGCCCCAGAGCACGATGGCAACCGTTTGCGGGAATGAGTTCCCGTCCGCCATATGCCGCTCGATCACCTTCTCAGCGAGCCGCGATCCCTCGCGCATGGCGAAGGGGGAGGGGATGCGGAAGGGGTCGAAGCCGTGGATATTGCGTCCGGTGGGCAAGATATCGGTGGTGCGAAGAAGGTCGCCGCCGGTTGCCGGCGCGATGAACCGCCCATCGAGAGCCCGCAGGATGCCGTCGATCTCGTAGGACCCATCAAGATAGGTGTCGATCCGGGCGAGTTCCGTGAACATCGCCCGCTCGCTTTCAGCACCCGTCGGAATGGACAGGGCTGCTGCATCATGGGGGTGAAGGCCACCGACCAGGGCTTCGATAGCCGCGCGCGGTGGGTTGCGCCCATGGGTCGCATCCGCCACCGACATCAGCATGTCGATGCGTTCTTCAACGCCGAGCCTTTGACCGACAATGTGCAGGCCGTGGGGGATCAAGGTATATTCGAGTTCCAGCACCTGCTCGGCGAGATGCGGGACGTTCACCGCATCATTCTCGCCCATCAAATCCAGGCCTTGGGCCTGAGTGGTGATGAGCTGCTCAAGCCGTTCGCGCTCGGCTGTTGCCTCGGGGTCGAGTGCGCGCCAGCGCTCCATTGAGGCCTTGAGGTCGACGAGCCCGCGATAGAGGCCGGCATGGCTCAAGGGCGGCGTCAGATAGCTGATGAGGGTGGCGGCAGAGCGCCGCTTCGCCAGCATGCCCTCGGACGGGTTGTTGGAGGCATAGAGATAGATATTGGGCAGGTCGCCGATGAGGCGATCAGGCCAGCAGGCGCCGGACAGCCCCACTTGCTTGCCCGGCATGAATTCGAGCGCGCCGTGCGTGCCGAAATGCAGCACCGCATGGGCGCCAAAATCTTTGCGGATCCAGCGATAGAATGCCGAGAAGGCGTGGGTCGGCGCGAACCCGTTTTCAAACAGGAGCCGCATGGGGTCGCCTTCATAGCCGAAGGCTGGTTGAACCCCGACGAAGATATCGCCGAACATGTCGCCGAGCACGAAAAGCGAGGAGCCGTCGCTCTGGGCGCGGCCAGGTGCCGGTCCCCACTGCTTTTCGATCTCCGGCAAATAGCGCTCGTGGCGGACATGGTCATCTGCCGAAATCCGCGCATGGACATTGGCGTGAGCGCCGAACTTCGAGGCATTGCCGGCAATGATCCGCTCGCGCAGCACATCGACACTCGCCGGCACATCGACCCGATAGCCAGCCGCCTTCATGGCGATCAGCGTGCGATGAAGCGATTCAAACACCGCGAGGAAGGCAGCCGAGCCGGTATTGCCGGCATTGGGCGGGAAGTTGAAGAGGACAATGGCAACTTTGCGCTTGTCGCGCGGCATGCGACGCAACGTAACGAGCTTTGCCACACGATCAGCGAGCCGATCGGCACGATCCCCGCAAAGCTGCATGTTGCGGTTGGTGGTCGCAGCCGGGAAGTCGCAGCGCCGCTCGCAGCCCGTGCAGGTCACACCGGGGTCTGCGCGGCCGCCGAACACCGTTGGGCCGGTTGCGCCGTCAATTTCCGGGATCGCCACCATGATGGTCGATTCGACCGGGCTCAAACCGCGCTGCGAGCCGCCCCATTGCTGGAGCGATTGAAACTCAATGGCGTGAGCGGCGATATAGGGCACATCAAGGCCGCTCAGCGCGACTTCGGCCGCCTTGGCATCGTTATAGGCAGGGCCGCCCACGAGAGAAAAGCCGGTCAGCGAGACCACGGCATCAACCCGCGCGCCCGCCTTATCCTTGAAGAAGGCATCCATCGCGGGGCGGGCATCAAGGCCTGCCGCGAAGGCCGGCACCACGGCGAGGCCACGCGCCTCAAGGGCCGCGATCACACCGTCATAATGCGCGCTATTGCCGGCGAGCACATAGGATCTGAGAATGATGAGGCCGACAGTGCCTGTGGCATTGGCCGGCCGCGGCAGCGCTTCAACCTTGGTCGCGAAACGCTGCGGCAAGGCGGGATGATAGAGCCCGGTCTCAGGATACTCGGCAGGCGCGTTCGATTTCACCACGCCACGGAGGCCTTTACGCGGGCCATCCGCATAACGATCGATCAGGTAGCTGATCAGGTTGGCCATGTTCTCTTCAGAACCGGCCAGCCAATATTGAAGGGTGAGGAAATAAGCGCGCAGATCCTGCGCCTTGCCGGGAATGAAGCGAAGGAATTGCGGCAGGCGCTTCAGCATTGCCATCTGCTGCGCGCCGGCGGGCTGGCCAGGCTTCTTAGCGCCGCGCAGACGCTTCAAGAGCCCAAGTGCACCACCAGGCTCACCGTCCATCCGCAGGCGCCCGAGGCGCGTGAGCTTGACGATATCGCCCGATGCCATGGCGCAGACCATCGCATCGCAGTGCTCCCGCCGCGCTTCGAGGGCAGGGCGGATCGCTTCGATCTGATCCTCAAGGAACAGCATGGTTGCGATGATGATATCGCCCGAGGCGATATCTTGCTTCGCGCGCTCAAGAGCCCGGCTATCAGTCGACCAATCGGTCGCCGCATGCAGGCTGACCGTCAGGTTCGGGACCTGCCGACGAACAACCGCCGCCGCACGATCAATCGTGCCCGCCAGATGATGATCCAGCGTGACGATGACCACCCTCACGGGCGCTAGATTAGCGGCTGAAATGGGCTTTTGCATCGTACAAGGTCTCAATGGTGAT
>JBAWYY010000185.1:0-5880 GCA_037143285.1 Alphaproteobacteria bacterium
AGCTCGATCTTCCTGCAGAAGATGTTCATTTTCATGGACCCCAAGCGCACAGAGACGCTCTGTGCGGCTCTTGCCGATAAGATCCGTGCGACTTTCGGAACCGTCGACATTGTCGTCTCGCCCGCCGTCGGTGGCATCGTGCCGGGCTATGAGACCGCGCGCCAATTGGGCGCTAAAGCGATCTTTGTCGAGCGCGAGGATGGCGTGTTCAAGCTGCGGCGTGGCTTTGAGATCCCGCCCGGCGCTCGCGTATTGGTGGTCGAGGATATTATCACCACGGGGTTGTCGACCCGCGAATGCCTGAAGGCGATTGAGGGCCATCCTGGCACCACGGTTGGGGCGGCAGTCCTCGTCGACCGCTCAGCCGGCGCGGTTGATGTGGGCGTGCCCCTGGTCTCGCTTCTCTCCTGGCATGTGCCGGACTATGCGCCCGAGGCGCTGCCGCCGGAGCTTGCCGCGATCCCGGCGATAAAGCCCGGCTCGCGCCATATCCAAGGACGCTAAGGTGGAAGAGACCAATCCGGCGTCCCGTTCCAAGCTGATCGTTGCCCTTTTCGTTCTGGTCATGGGGGTCGTGATCCTTGTGCCCAATGTGTTGCCCTTGGTGAGCTATTGGAGCGCGGATCGATCATCCGCTGTCACAGCGCGATGGGTCGGGAGTGCGGTGACCTCCAGCGCGCGCGACACGGTCGCCGTTCCAGCCTTTCAGTTCGAACGGCGTATCGGACCGGTGGTTCAGGACTGCCGCGTCGACCTCGTGCAATATCGCCATGCCCCCAATGGCAAGCCGCTCCATGAGTCGCTTCAGGTGATTGCCGGCACGCGTTGCGACGACCTGATCGTCTTGGACGATCCGCCGAACGAGCGCATCCCCCTGGTCGCGCTGGGCTTGATCGTTGCTTCCCTCGGGGCTTGGCTTCTCATTCTCGCGAGGAGGGCGAAGGCGTGATCATCGGCATCGGCTCTGATCTCTGCGATATCAGGCGCATTGAGAAGTCGCTGGAACGCCATGGCGACCGCTTCATCAATCGTCTCTACACGCCGCTTGAGATAAAGCGCGCAGAGGGGCGGGCAGGACGGGCTGCCACCTATGCCAAGCGCTTCGCGGCCAAAGAGGCCATGGCCAAGGCGCTCGGCACCGGCATTCGCTCGGGCGTGTTCTGGCGCGATATGGGTGTTGCCAACTTGCCATCGGGCAAGCCCACCATGGCGCTGACCGGCGGTGCGGCAGAGCGGCTGAAGCGCATCACGCCCGACAAGCATGAGGCTGTGATCCATCTGACGATCACCGATGATTATCCGCTCGCTCAGGCCTTTGTGGTGATCGAAGCCCGCCCGATTTTGGGTTGATAGCTGCCGTTCAGCCAAATGCCATGATCCCGCCACGGTCCATTCAGGCAGGGTTCAACGCGGAAATCCTAATGTTCGTGTGACCTCAGAACGAGGGCCGGACATCGAGGCGCATGGGCGCCACGGGCCTTCCACCCCTGAGGACAGGGGCTACGCCATGTTTACCCGCACCACCAAATCGCTTGTCGCAGGTCTTCTGATCGCCGGTTCGCTCGCCGCAACCGCCGCGCCGGCCTCAGCCGGTTGGCGCCGGGGCTACGGCGGTGGCGGAGGAGCAGTTGCCGCCGGCATCGCATTGGGCATCATTGGCCTTGCCGGTGCCGCCATTGCCGCTGACAGCACCCGCCGCTCGGAGGAAGCTTATTACGCGCCGCGCCGCGCCTATGTGGAGCCGCAGCGTTACTACGGCGAAGGCTACGCGCCCCGCCACAGCTATCAGCCCCAGGGCTACGGCTATGCCGCGCCGGTCTATGACGACTACGGCTATTCCCAGCGTGTCGGGCCTGTCCCGCCCCATTGGGCGCGCGGCGATGACTGGCGGTTCCGCAACAGCCAGTAAGCCTCGACTTTAGTGCAGTGCATCACTCCCCCTCGACCTCCCCCCTTATCGCGCGGCGTCCGGCCTCCGGCGCCGCGCTTTTTTTATTGAACGAGGGACAACACGATGGGGATGGTGATGATGGCGGCGAGCGTCTGAACGGTCAGGATCTCGGCCATGAGCGGGGCGTCGCCGCCGAGTTGGCGGGCAAGGATGTAAGAGCCGGATGCCGTTGGCATTGCGGCCGAGAGGACCGCGACCATCAAAGGCACGCCCGTGACCCCGAAGGAAAGGGCGAGCCCCGTGACGATTGCCGGCATCAGCACGAGCTTCAGGCTTGTTGCGAAATAGGTGGCAAAGCGAGGCTTGAGCGCGCCTGAGACGTCCAGCCCTGCTCCCACCAACAAGAGCCCGGTTGCGAGTGATGCTTGGCCAAGAATATCGCCATAGCACATGATGAACTTGGGCAAGGTGAGGCCGCGCAAAGGGATCGCGATGCCAAGCGCCGACGACCAAATGAATGGATTGGTGACGATGGCGCGCAGCGTTGGCCCAATCGAGACCGTCTCGTTGCGGGCGTAGCGGGCAAGCACGATCACGGCCAGAATGTTCAGGAGCGGGATCATCGCTGCGACCGAAATCGCGGTGAGCGTTAGCCCCTGGGCACCAAAGAGAGCGCCGGCCGTTGCGATGGCAACGAAAGAATTCCAGCGGGTTGCCCCCTGAAAAACGGAAGAAAAAGCCGGGCCATCCACATGGGCTTGAGCGGCCAAGGTTTTGCGCAAGGCAAAGAGCAAGGCCGCCATGATGAGAATGCCGAGGATCAAGGCGCTTGCGACCTTCACCACGGGAATGCCGGAGAGATCGGCTTTCGCGAGCGTCATCACGATGATGGCGGGGAAGAACACGTGATAGGTCACCTGTTCCAACCCTTGCCAGCCCGTGGCCGGCACCACCTGTCGCCAGCGCAGAAATGCGCCGGTGACGATGATCATGAAGACCGGGAGGAGGCTCGCAACAACGGGGGGCATGGCTATGGCCTAGGACAGACCCGCGTCATGTGGGATGGGACCTCATCAAACAAGCCTGGAACGTGCATGACTGACGCCCGTTGCAATCGCCTGCGGCATCATCGCTTTTCGCAGAAATCGAAATCGCAGCCGCGATCAGCCTGCGTCACGGTGTCGAGATAGAGCTTGGCATAGCCCCTCTGGCGTTTGCGCAAGTGGGCGGGCTTTCGCCAGGCCTTGGCCCGAAGGCTGAGCTCTGCGGGATCGACAAGGAGATCAAGCGTGCGGGCGCCCACATCCAATCGGATTCGGTCGCCATTCTTCACGAGCGCGAGCGGCGAGCCCTCAGCAGCCTCCGGCGCGATATGCAGGATCACCGTGCCATAGGCCGTGCCCGACATGCGCGCGTCCGAGAGGCGGACCATGTCGGTGACCCCCTGAGCCGCGAGCTTACGCGGGATTGGGATCAGGCCCGCCTCGGGCATGCCGGGATGGCCCTTGGGGCCGGCATTGCGGAGCACCAGCACATCTTCCGCCGTGACATCGAGTGCGGGATCGTCGAGCCGCTCCACCATATCCTCGACGCTGTCGAACACCACCGCGCGACCCTCATGGACCATGAGGTGAGGCGAGGCGGCGGCGGCCTTGATCACTGCGCCCGAGGGGCAAAGTGTACCGGACAGCACGGCGTGGGCGCCGGTTGCCTTCAAGGGTTTGTCGAGCGCGCGAATGATGGTCTGGCCCGGCACGTCTTCCGCCCGCGCCACCCAATCGCCCAGACGCTCGCCGGTAATCGTGGGCGCATCGAGATCGAGATGGCCCTCAAGCTCGCGCATCAGGCGCGGCATGCCGCCGGCGTGGTGGAAATGCTCCATGTAATTGGAGCCGGCGGGCTTCAGATCGAGAAGCACCGGCACTTCACGCCCGATCCGGTCGAGCTCGTTCAGGTCCCATTTCAGTCCCAAGCGACCGGCGACCGCTGCCATATGGACGATGGCATTGGTGGAGCCAGCAATCGCCTGCAGCACGACCATGGCATTGCGGAGGGACGCCTGCGTCACGACTCGGTCGATGGTGCGCTTGGAGCCGCAAAGCTTCACCGCCTCACGCCCGCTTGCCTCCGCCGCCCGGATGCGGTCGGCGTGAGTGGCGGGGATCGTGCCGGTATAGGGCAAAGCGAGGCCCAAGGCCTCTGCCAAGCAGGCCATGGTGGAGGCCGTGCCCATCACCATGCAGGTGCCAACGGTCGGCGCGAGGCGGCCGGACACCGCCTCCATTTCAGCCTCATCCATGCGGCCGGCGCGATGCATCGCCCAGAGCCTGCGGCAGTCGGTGCAGGCGCCCAAGACCTCGCCCTTATGGTGGCCAACCAGCATGGCGCCGGTGATGAGCTGGATCGCTGGCACGCCGGCGGAAGCTGCCCCCATCATCTGGGCTGGAACCGTCTTGTCGCAGCCGCCAATCAGCACCACCGAATCCATGGGCTGCGCGCGCACCATCTCCTCCGTATCGAGCGCCATGAGATTGCGCAGATACATGGAGGTGGGGTTTGAAAAGCTCTCGTGGATCGAGACCGTCGGGAACGCGAAGGGCAGGCCACCCGCCAGCATAACGCCGCGCTTCACCGCCTCAATCAGCTGCGGGACATTGCCGTGACAGGGGTTGAAGTCGGAGAAGGTATTGGTGATTCCAACGATGGGTCGGTCCAGCGCATCGTCGGAAAAGCCAGCGGCTTTGATAAAAGCCTTGCGCAGAAACAGTGAAAAGCCGGGATCGCCATAGGAGGCGAGGCCTTTTCTCATGCCGGTTGCGGGACGGGCGGGGCGTTTTCTGGTGCTCTTGCTCATGGGAAAAGAGAAAAGCACTTAAGACCCGCGTTGCAAACCGGGAGAACCCGCGCGGGTGCCTTGCGCTTGCCGGCGCCTCAGGCGCGACCGGTTTCGCCAAACACCCGCTCAAACTCGCGCCTCAGCACGTCATCCACCTCCGCCATGGTGACGGGGAGACCTAGATCGACAAGGCTGGTGACGCCGAAGCGCGGGTCGGCGACGCCACAGGGCACGATCCCTGAGAAATGGCTGAGATCGGGCTCTACATTGAGCGAGAGACCGTGCAGCGTCACCCAGCGCTTCACGCGGATGCCGATGGCCGCGATCTTATCCTCATGGCCCGCGCCCTTATCCGGGCGTTTCACCCAGACGCCGACGCGGTCCTCGCGCCGCTCGCCGCGCACATTAAAAGCGTCGAGGGTTGCGATGAGCCAGGCCTCGAGTGCTGCCACATAGGCGCGGAGATCCCGCTTGCGGCTGTTCAAGTCCAGCATCGCATAAGCGATGCGTTGGCCTGGCCCATGATAGGTATATTGGCCGCCGCGGCCGACGTCATGAACGGGAAAACGTTGATCCACGAGATCAGCCGGTTTCGCACTCGTGCCGGCCGTATAAAGCGGGGGATGCTCCAGGAGCCAAACCCGTTCGTGGGCTGTCCCTGTCGAAATCGCGGCGACATGGGCGTCCATAGCCTCAAGCGCTGAGGCATAATCCACCGCCATATCGCTCACGACCCATTCGACCGGGGCGGGGTCTGCCACACGCGCCATGGAAACGGTGAGATCGTCGCGCATCTTTACCACTCGTTCACCATCTCCGGTGTTCTCTGTTAGCGCCTTCGGAGGACCCATGGCCGAACTTTCAACAGTCGCAATCGATGTGTCGGTCGTGCTTGGTTCAACCAAGATGCCGATCCACCAAATGCTGCGCATGGGCCGTGGTGCTATCATCGAACTCGATGCCACGGAGGACGACGAGGTGCAAATCCTCGCGAACGACATGCCGATTGCGCGCGGCACCGTCGTGATTAATGGCAGCCGCATCGGCGTTCAGATCACCGAAATGCTGCCCCGCCCCGTCGAGTTGCGCATTTAGGCTTGACGGCCGGGGGGCTGCTGCCTTCCATCGGTGCCATGTCAGTCTCTCCCGCAGC
>JBAWYY010000186.1:0-5783 GCA_037143285.1 Alphaproteobacteria bacterium
CGCCGGGACTGTCCCGTTCTTCACTTTTTTGCGTGAGAGATGTTGTGACCAGAGCCATTCAGATTGTTGAGGTCGCTCCCCGCGATGGGCTGCAGAACGAAAAGACCCAGGTCTCAACCGCCGACAAAATCAGCCTCATCGAGCGCGCCATCCACGCTGGTGTCACGCGCATGGAGGTGACGAGCTTCGTCAATCCTGCCCGCGTTCCGCAGATGGCCGATGCCGAGGCTGTTATGGCGGCCATCGTTCCGCGCTTCAGCCATCTCGGCCTCATCGGGCTTGCGCTCAATCCGCGCGGGGCCGCAAGAGCGCTTGCGGCAGGCTGCACCGAAATCAACTATGTCGTGGTCGCCTCGGATAGTTTCGCGCTTCGCAATCAGGGCCGCAGTTCACAGGATCTCATTGCGGCGACAGCTGAGGTCGCCGCCCTGTGCAAGGCCGCGCGGGTGCCTTGGTCCGTGTCGATCGCGGCCAGTTTCGGCTGCCCCTTCGAAGGCGAGGTTGATCCGGACCATGTCCTTGCCATCACCAAAACACTGCTTGCCGAACAACCCGACGAAATCGCCTTTGCCGACACCATCGGCTGCGCGGTGCCACGCCAAGTTCACGACCTGATCATCCGCGCTCGAAAGTTAGCGCCCACAATGAAATGGCGCCTCCACCTTCACGACACCCGCAATACCGCTATTGCCAATGCGCTTGCGGCGATCGACGCCGGTGTCGATGTGCTCGATTCATCCATTGGGGGCACAGGCGGCTGCCCCTTCGCGCCAGGCGCCACCGGCAATGTTGCGACCGAAGATCTCACCTGGACGCTTGGGCGATCAGGATATCGAACCGGTCTCGACCTCGACGGCTTGATCGCAACGGCCAAGTGGCTGTCCACCGTTCTCGGCAAACAGGTTGCGGCAGCCCTCACCCGCGCCGGACCCTTCCCAAAGCCGATTGAAGCCTGAGTTAGCTCGGCTGCGACCGACGCGTAACGAAACGGGTCAGCGGATTGTCGCGCAGGACCTTCAACGCGCCGCCTATCGCGGCAGCAAAGGGCAGTAGGAAGAGCTTGGCGAAGTCGAGATCGGGCACGCCCGCCTTCTCAGCCCCCATGATCTCGTCGCAGGGTCCGGGATTGTAATAGGTGCCAAAGAGCACATCGAACGCCGGGATCACATTGGCGAGGTTCTTTCCATAGGCTTCGGGCACATCCGCATGGTGCCAGCGATGGAAGCGCGGCGACGCGATGATCCATTTGAACGGCCCATGCTCAATGTCAGCTTCCATATGGACGTAGATGTTATGGACGCCGATGAAGAGCGAACCGAGCGCTAGCGCCTCTGCCGGCAAGCTCAACCAGTTGAGGAAAAGGATATAGGTCCCGGCCATCATCACCGACTCCACCGCATGGATGCGGAACGAGGTGAAGCCGTTCACATGGCTGTCGGAATGGTGGATCGCGTGCACCGGCCAGACGGGCGCCGTGTGCATGAGACGGTGGACTGAGTAATTGGCGAAATCATAGCCGATGATTGCAACGATCACGGTCGCCCAAAATGGGACGCTCTCCCAGATCCAGGCCGGCACTGTCGGCACGCCGAGTGCAGCGTAGAAAGACGCCATGAAGGTCGTCGAGATGTAGATGACTGGGATCAAAAGGAAGTTTGAGGCCAGAAAAAGCAGGCTCACCGCGCTGTTCTTGACCGCCGACCAGCTAAACGCTGTCCGATTGCCGAAGGCGAGATAGGCAATCAATGTGAGCAATAAAATGAGCGGGATCTCGAAAGACAGGATCGTCAGCGGGCTTGAGCGCACGTCTTGAAAGAAACCCATTACCCGTCCTCAACGCCACGCCCGCATGATCTCGTCAGACCAAGCGAGTGTAATTCTACCGCCGCGAGCTTAATGAACGGTGTGGCGCCCTGAGCGGCGAGCCGCCCAGCGATTTCAGGGGGATGACCGTGGAAGCGTGAGCCGTTAGGGTCACGACATCACGTCTTCTCCATCCCCTTTTGCCGAGCGACCGATGAACATTCCCTCCGCCATCTCCGCCATCGAGCCCCAGATGAAAGCCTGGCGTCATGACTTCCACGCCCATCCCGAGATCGGCTTTGAGGAGAAGAGGACGGCCGGCATCGTCGCGGCGGCGCTGACCTCGTTTGGCTATGAGGTGCACACGCAAGTCGGCAAAACCGGCGTGGTCGGGCGCTTGAAGGTTGGAAACTCCTCGCGCTCGGTCGGATTGCGCTGCGACATGGACGCCCTGCCGATGCAGGAGACGACGCAACTCAGCTATCGCTCGACGATCGACAATCGCATGCATGCCTGCGGCCATGACGGCCATACCGCAAGCCTCTTGGGGGCTGCCAAATATCTCGCCGAAACCCGCAATTTCGACGGCACAGTGACGCTCATTTTCCAACCCGCCGAAGAGGGTGTCGGCGGCGCAAGGGCCATGCTTGAGGACAAGCTCTTCGCGCGTTTCCCTTGCGATAGCGTCTTTGGCTATCACAACTCCCCGAAGCTTCCCGTCGGCAAATTCGCGATCCGTCCGGGCACGATGATGGCGGGCGGCGCCTTTTTCGACATCAAGATCCAGGGGCGCGGGTCGCACGGCGCCCATCCCGAACATTCCGTCGACCCCGTGCTTTGCGCCTGTCAGATCGTGACGGCACTGCAGTCGATCGTCGCGCGCAATATCGGTGCGGTCGACCAAGGCGTAATCAGCGTCACGCGGATCGAGGGCGGCGACGCCTATAATGTCGTTCCCGACACCGCCTTCATCCGTGGCACGGCGCGCTTCATGAAGGCCGAGATCGGCGAGCTGATCGAGACCAATATGAAGCGGCTCGTGAAGGGCATTGCGGCGGGCTTTGGCGCGAGTGCGGAAGTCGACTACCGGCTGATCTTTGCGCCACTCGTGAATACGCCGACGGAGGCGGAATTTGCAGCAGACATCGCCGCCGAAATTGCCGGCGAGGCCAATGTCAATCGCCATCGCGAAGTGATCATGGGCTCGGAGGACTTCTCCTTCATGCTGGAGGAGGTCCCGGGCGCCTATATCAATATCGGCAACGGCGATTCAGCGCAGGTCCACAATCCCGCCTATGATTTCAACGACGGCGTGCTGCCGTTGGCTGCGACCTTCTACGCGCGGGTGGTTGAGAAGAAGCTCGCGAAGGCCTGACCGGGGCGCCCTTTCCGCGACTGAGCTCTTCGTCACGCACTGACGGCGAGATCCGTCCGCGCGTGGTTGCGAATGATGGTGGCGGTTGCCTCATCAGCCGCGAAGAGGTGCTCAACCCGCAATGAGGCAAGGGTAATGTCCTGCGGTGTACCGAAGGTCGTGAACATATTGAAGAACGATAGAGTCCCCAGAGGCGTTTGGAACCTATTGGTCATCACCGGCGGCAACGGCGCATGAACGCTCGTCGCATCCCTCAGACGAAAGGTAGGGCCAAGGCGCTCTGAGATCGCTTGGGTCAGGGCGTTCACCTTCGGCGCAAGGGATGGCCGCATCATCATGTCGTGCCGGAGATGCGCGAGCATATTGGGCGCTGCTTCCGCGAGATTGATTTGCCGGCTGAGTGGTCCCGAGGGGTGGATGAGCGCATCCAGCATGTTGAGGCCCTGCCCCGCATTTTCGGCCAGAAGCTCGGGCATGAGCACTGAGGCGAGCCAGAGCCCGCCCCCATTGATTTCAACCACATCCCAATCGGCATTGAGCACGAAGGCCGGCATGGGGTCATGGGTGGTGAGCAACTGGCTCAAAGCCGAGCGCGCTTGGGCGAGCGCCTTGTCGTCAGGTTTTGCTTCGCCAAAGACGGGGGCGAAACCCGCCTGGACCATCGCGGAATTGGCCACCGCAAGCGGCGTCTTGATCTCGCGCAGCCAGGACAGCAGCAGCCCACGACTAGGCCTCGCCCGGCCGCTCTCCACGAAACTGACATGGCGTTGCGAGACGCCCAGCCGAAGCGAGAGCTCCAATTGGCTGAGGCGCGCGGCGTGGCGCGCTTCGCGCAGGGTTGCGGGCAAAGTGGGGGCTGACTGATCCATGGGCCATCATTGCGATGGTAGACGCAGCAGTTCAATAACCTCGGAGGTAATTGCGTCAGTGATCCTCTGCGCCCAGGACAGGGACTTCAGCTCGCCTCATGAGCCCCGTTGGAGATCCCAATGCCCCGCCCGATCCTGATTGCGATCCTTGTTCCCTTCTCCATCCTCACCACACTGGCGCTATGGACCCATGGCTATTGGGGCATCTTCAAGCCGCAGCTTGAAAGCCTTGCCGGCGGCCAGGTGCTGTTGGATCTCGCCATTGCGCTCACCCTGGTGCTGATTTGGATGTGGCAGGATGCCAAGGCCAAAGGCCGGAACATCTGGCCTTGGATCGCAATCACGCTTCTCGCCGGGTCCTTCGGTCCACTGCTCTACCTCCTGACCGCGACGGATGAAGCCTAGGCTTACCTCAGCGTCGCGAGCGAAATGCCGACACGACAGGCCTCTTGGAACAGCGGGATATTGACCCATTCGTCGACGGTGTGAGCCTCGTTCTGACCCGCGCCAAAGGTAATGGTCGGGATGCCATGTAGCGTCAGCCAATTGGCATCAAGCCCGCCATTGGCGAGACGCGGGTTTGGGGTCAGGCCGATTTGAGTGACCGCTGCCATGCCATGGGCGACCACGGGCAACGAGCGATCAAGCGAGAAGGCGTGGTAGGGCCGGTGGCGCTTGAAGGTGACCGTACCGGCCTTCCCCTCGGTATTCGTCACTGTGGCCGCCGCCTTTTTGAACGCCGCTTCATAGGCATTGGTGATCTCATCGACGAAGGCCATGTCATGGCTGCGACTTTCGCCCCGGACCACGACATAGTCGGTGACGACATTGGTGGCATCGCCCGCAGGGCCACCCTCTCGGCCGGCGATGGTGCCGACATTGCTGGTGCCGCGCTTGTCGCCTTGGACGACTTTGCCGAACCAGCCGCCAGCACGCACGTCCGCAAGCGCCAAAGCCGCAATCATGGAGGCGGAAATGCCACGCTCCGGCGCAACACCCGCATGGGAGGCGCGGCCGATGATCTCCACCTCCCAGCTATCGGCGCCAACCGCGCCGGTGACGATATCCGCAGGGCTGCTGGAGTCGAAATTGAACCCCATCGACACAGGACCAACCAGGTCCAGGTCGATATAGCGCGCGCCCCAGAGACCGCTTTCTTCGCGGACGCAGAACACCAGCACCAAGGGCGGGTGATCGAGGTTCTGGCGCGCCAATTCGGCTGCAAGCGTGACGAGAGCTGCGCAGCCCGTGCGATTGTCGCCGCCGAGCGCAGTGTCGCCGCCGCTGACGATCCGGTCTCCATCGATGCGGGGCTTGGCGCCAGAGCAGAGCGGAACCGTGTCGAGATGGGTAGAGAACAGAAGCGGCGGGCTGTTGCTGAGAGAGCCCCTCCCCGGCAGTTTGACGATGAGGTTCCCCGTTTCAGTCGGCACGGGAATGCGGGTATGGGCATCATCGAAATGAATACACTCAGCGGGAACGCCCACTTCCATCAGCGCCCGTACCACCTCTTCGCCGATGGCCTTTTCTTGGCCCGTTACCCCTTCGACCTTCAAGAAGCGCATCAAACGGTCGAGCGAGGCTTTGGCGTCATGGGTGATCATGGGCGGTGCATCTCCAAGCGGAAAACAAAAAAGCCGCAGCGGCGCAAAAGGCCACCACGGCTTTCATTTATGGCAAAGACCCAGCCGCAGGTGCAGCGGGACTTTCGCAGACCTGATCAGTCGAGATCGTAG
>JBAWYY010000187.1:0-5781 GCA_037143285.1 Alphaproteobacteria bacterium
CCAAGCTGAGCACTGCCGGCCCAAGGGGCCGTATCGGGCGTTGAGAGCGGCGTCTCATAGGTTGATGGTGTGGACAGCCGACCTGAATTCACGAAGCGCTTGGCAAAGGCGGTTCTCCCGGCCAAGGCGAGCGCCGCATTGCGGAGCGCCAACTCTCCGGGTGAGGGCGGTGCGATGAAATCCGTTGCCCGTGTCGAGTTGAGGATGTTCTCGTCAGCGGCAGCACCTCTCTCGGCATCATAAGTGTCGAGGAGCGCGCGAGGGGCTTGTCCCTTCATCACGGCTGCGAGTTTCCACGCGAGGTTCTCGGCATCCTGAATGCCGGAATTGGCGCCTCGCGCACCGAAGGGTGAGACTTGATGGGCGGAATCGCCAGCAAATATCACGCGATCATGCACAAAGCGCTCAAGCCTGCGGCATTGGAACGAATAGACCGACACCCATTCGAGCGAGAAGTCGCTGTGGCCGAGCATGCGCTGGATGCGGCCCGTTACTACTTCGGGTCGCGTCTCCTCGGCCACATCGGCATTGCGGCCGAGTTGGAGGTCGATGCGCCAGATATCGTCGGGTTGCTTATGCAACAGCGCGGATTGGCCGCCGTGAAACGGAGGCTCGAACCAGAACCACCGCTCGGTCGGGAAGTCGGCGCTCATCTTGACGTCGGCGATTAAGAAGCGCTCGTCAAACACGGCGCCTTCGAAGTCGAGGCCCATCATCGCCCGTGTCGGTGAGCGCGCTCCATCGCAGGCGATGACCCAATCGGCGAGAATGGTGTATGGCCCCTCAGGCGTGTCGAGGGTCAGACGAACATGATCTGTCTCAGGCGCGATGGCGCTGAGCCTGTTGTTCCAGCGCAGATCGATCGCCCCGAAGGTCGCGGCGCGTTCAACCAAAGCCGCCTCGACATAATATTGTTGGATATTGATGAAGGCCGGCATTTTGTGGCCGCCTTCGGGCAGGAGATCGAAGCTGTAGAGCTCATGGTCGCGATGGAAAACGCGCCCGGTTTTCCACGTCACGCCTTTTTCAACCAAGCCGTCAGCCACACCGAGCCTGTCGAAAATCTCCAGCGTTCGCTTGGCAAAGCAAATGGCGCGGGAGCCCTCACCGATCCGGTCGGCATCATCAACGAGCAGCACCGGCACATCGCGTTGCGCAAGATCGATGGCAACCGCAAGGCCGACAGGCCCTGCGCCAATAACGACCACCTGATGGCGAACGGGAGTTGCTGCGTCCTGATCGGCTGAACGCTGATAGGCGAACTGGAAGATCGCCTTTCGTGTCTGGCTCATCGCCCGTCTAGCCCTGCGTCTTTGCGACCGCCGCAGCGGTCTTGAAGAAGGCGCTTGCAGCTCGGGAAATCATGATCACGGCGATCATGGACAGCGTGAACTCGATCATCCGTTTTTCCCGCCAAAGCCAACGCCAGAAGGCGAAACTGATGAGCGGAAGACGTTGAGCGATGGGTCGCCAGGCGGCGTGTCTTGGATCGAGAACGGTCGCGACCGGCACGCCCGCGTCAGCCGCAATCCACCGCGGCCAAAACGACAATGCCCAGGCAATAGTGCCAAGGAGGACGATCCAAACGGCTATAAAGGTGAGCGTCTCAATCATAATGATGATCTAGCATGGGAACCTTCTGCCTGACGAGCGAGGGACCGCCATCCTCAGCCCTGCAAGGCAGCCCACATCTCGCGATCACGCTGATCAGTCCAGATCACCGGCCAAGCCATCCCGCGCGCTTCGTCATAGGCTCGTGAGACATTGAAGGGCAGGCAATGCTCATAAATAGCAAAGCTCTTGAACTTCGGGTCCATCACCACTCTGGCTTCGTCAAAGGCCTGTTTGAGCGTCAGGCCCTTGGCAACGGAAGCCGAGACTGAGCCGTAAAGCGTTGAGAGAAAATCGCGGGTCAGCCGGATGCCGTCATCGACCATCGCAGGTGTTGAGAGGGCAGCCCCCCGTCCTGGCACGATGGCCTTCGCCCCTAGCGCCGCAACGCGATCAAGTGTCTTCGGCCAATCGGCAAAATGGGCGTCCCCGCAATAACAAGCGGAGTGATATTCCACGAGGTCCCCGGTGAACGCGACTTTGGAATCCGGCACCCAGGCGATGATGTCGCCAGCCGTATGGCCGCGCCCGATATGCTGCAGCCGGACCTCACGTTTACCGAGGAACACCGACATCTCCTCGGGAAAGGTCACGTGCGGCCAGGTCAGGCCATCCGGAATTGATTCAGCGCCTGGGAAAAGGCGCGGGAACCGACCGATCTCGCTCGCCTTGTCCTGCTCGCCTCGTTCAACAATCAGCCCGCGCGTCGCGTCCGAGGCAATGATCGTGGCACCCGAATAAGCTGACGCCCCAAGCACCCGCACGGCGTGATAGTGGCTCAGCACCACATATTTGATCGGCTTGTCGGTTACCGCTGCGACCCGGGCAATCACATCGGCAGCCATGGCCGGTGTCGCCTGCGCATCGATCACCATGCAGTTGTCATCGCCGATGATGATACCGGAATTGGGATCGCCCTCTGCGGTATAGGCAAAGAGGCCGTGTCCGAGCTCGTCGAAGGATATCTTTTTCGGCCCCGTATCTGCGGTGGAGGCGAAGGCTTTCATGGTGCGGTCTCCAAAGAGGCGGACGGTCGGCTCCGCTCAGCGGATACGGGCTTTGAGGCGATAACGCATATTCACATGGGGAGTCCGCCGCAGCGCGTGAAGCGCATCGTTTTGGCGGCATCACCTCACGCGTGAGCTTTGCGCACGATTTGATCGATAGCGCCGAAGATCGAATGACCCTTGCTGTCCTTCATCTCAATGCGGATGGAATCGCCATACCGCATATAGGGTGTGCTCGGCTTGCCCTCCCGAATGGTTTCGACTGTCCGGAGCTCGGCAATGCAGCCATAGCCGAGGCCGCCCTCGCTCACCGTACGACCCGGTCCACCATCTGCATCGCGGTTCGACACGGTTCCCGACCCAATGATGCTGCCTGCAACGAGGTTGCGGGTGCGTGCGGCATGGGCAATCAGCGTTCCGAAATCAAAGGTCATATCGACACCAGCATCGGGCTTTCCGAAGACTTCGCTATTGAACGTCGCGGTGAGCGGGCGATGCAGCTTGCCCGCCTTCCACGACCCTTCCAGTTCATCCGGAGTGACTGCCACCGGCGAGAAGGCTGATGCGGGCTTTGACTGCAAGAAGCCGAAGCCCTTCCCGATTTCGTGGGGAATGAGGTTTCGCAGCGATACGTCATTGGTGAGCATGACCAAGCGAATGTGGTCGAGGGCCTTTTCGGCGCTCACCCCCATCGGCACATCGTCGGTTACGACGGCAATTTCCCCCTCGAAATCAATGCCATGAGATTCGTCCGGCAATTCGATCGGGTCTCGGGGCCCGAGAAAGGAATCCGAGCCTCCTTGATACATCAAGGGGTCCGTCCAGAAGGACGCCGGCATATCGACTGCGCGCGCTTGGCGGACGAGCGCCACGTGATTCACATAGGCCGAGCCGTCGAGCCATTGATAGGCGCGGGGCAGCGGGCTTGCGCAATCATGTTCGTGAAAGCGAAAGGACGGCACGGAACCCAATTCCAGCTGATCCGCAAGATCCTTGAGCCGGGGACCCATTCGCGCCCAATCGTCAAGAGCCGCCTGCAGCGTTGCGACCACCGGGAAGGCGTCGGTTGCGCGCGTCAAGTCTCGCGAGACGACGACGAGGCGGCCATCGCGGCCATGTTTCAAAGATGCGAGCTTCATGGATTCTCCCGATTGCGCGGTGGTTGTCGATGCTCACCACGTCTTGAACGATCGCGCATCAAAGCGCGCCTGATGTCGCTTGACCAGTCCTCATGCCAAGGGTGACGATTATTGCACGGTACATTTCCGATTTTGTGGGGATCGCACGTATTGGTAGTTGAGCCTTTCTTCCGCCATAACCATCGGTGACCAATTTTGGGGTGACAAGGCCGTTATATGATTCCCTCTCGACCGCCCGATCGCGAAGAACCGTCCCCGCTAAGGCTCGAAGCCTTTGCGCCCTATAGACTGAACGTGGTGGCGACTCTGGTCAGTCAGGGGCTTGCCGCGATCTATGCGCAACGCTACGGCTTCGGAATCCCCGAATGGCGTGTTTTGGCGACCCTTGGGCAATTCCCGTCGATGACGGCTAAGGATATTGGCGCCCACAGTCACATGCACAAAACCAAAGTGTCGCGAGCTGTCTCTGTGCTGACCCGCCGCAAATTGGTGACCCGCAGTGCAAACCGCGCTGATTTACGAGAGGCTTTCTTACGCCTCACCGACGAAGGGCACGCCGTTTATCGTGATCTCGTGCCGGTTGCGCTCGGCTATGCTGACGATCTCAATCGTGCACTGACCCAGGAAGAGCGGGAGGTTTTTGATCGGCTGTTGGACAAATTGACAGTCCAGGCGAGAGCGATGGCGCAACGCGCGGCTTGAAAGACGAGGCCCTTGCCACCGATCAAGTGTGGGGGCCAACCTGCGCACCTGACGCATGGGACCCGACGATGAAGCTCTATACCTATTTCCGCTCCTCCGCCGCTTTTCGGGTGCGTATCGCACTAGCGATGAAAGAGCTCCCCTTTGGCGCCATCCCGATCCATCTGGTCACAGATGGTGGCCAGCACAAAAAACCCAGCTATCGAGCGCTGAACCCCCAAGCGCGCGTTCCCTCGCTCGTCGTTGACGGCCCAGCCGGCGAGGTTGTCCTCACCCAATCGCTTGCAATCATTGAATATCTCGATGAAACCTATCCCTTGCCGCCGCTTTTGCCGCGTGATCCCCTATCAAGAGCGCGGGTGAGAGCCGCTGCACAACTCATCGCTTGTGACATTCACCCCGTGAACAACTCGGGCACGTTGACTTATCTGAAGTCCACAATGTCGGTGTCCCAGCACTTGGTTGACGAGTGGTATGCCCATTGGGTGCGCGACGGTTTTTCAGCGCTCGAACGCATGGTCGATCCCGGACCCTATGCCTTCGGCGCAACGGTGACGCTTGCCGATCTTTGCATCGTCCCGCAGATGTTCAACGCGTGGCGGTTTAAGGTCCCGGTCGACAGCTTTCCGAAACTCAATGCCATCACCGAGGCTTGCCTCAAACTTCCAGCCTTCCTCACCGCCCGGCCTGAGGCTCAGCCAGACGCCGAGTGATGGCGATGATCGCCAGTGACGTCATCGTGAGTTGTTGAGCAGATCAATTGGGGAAAGATGAACCGGCGCTATGCGGTTTGATGCGCGGCGGCGCAAATTGCCGACCCATCATACGCTTCACGAGCGCGGCCAAGCCCGCGATCACGGTTAGACCGATGAGCCAGACGATAAAAATCCAGTTTAGCCCGATGGCGCGGATCTGCGCTGCGGCCCAGGCAATCGAGAAGGGTTCGGGCGTGAACCCAGGCACTGTGCCGATGGACGCCGCAACTCCGCCAAGATTTGCCACCACAGCATAGCCTGTCCAAGCCACGAGGCTCCAAACGACTGCAGCGGTTCCAAAAGCGAGCCAAATATATTTCCGCATAGCGTCTCCTCGGCTGAGCCGCATGTGGGGTCGCCGACAGGATTAGCAAGCCATCATCATGATGCCGCAGATACGTTGTTTTAACGCCGTCTTCACCATGATAGGTGCTCATGTCGGCAAGAGGCCGGGCGCCCCAGCCGGGGCGGGAGTCGAGGGACGATGACGGTGATGGCAGGTCGACCAAAAGCCTCCTGGCTGTCAGCTTTTGCGGTCGTCACGGCCCTGTTTGCGCTCGATACCGT
>JBAWYY010000188.1:0-5768 GCA_037143285.1 Alphaproteobacteria bacterium
TCCAAGCGGGACGCAACACCATCGGCGACTTCGTCATGATCAATGCCATGATGATTCAGCTTTATCAGCTGCTCAATTTCATGGCATGGTCTATCGCGAGAGCAAACAGGCGGTCACCGACATCGAGGCCATGTTCGCCATTCTCGACCGTAACCCTGAGATCCAGGACAAGCCCGGCGCGCCTGAACTCCAGGTCGCCGGCGCGACCATCCGCTTCGAGGATGTTCATTTTGCCTATGACCCCTCGCGCCCGATCCTAAAGGGTGTGTCCTTCGAGGTCCCTGCCGGCAAGACGGTGGCGATCGTCGGGCCGTCAGGTGCGGGTAAATCGACGATCTCGCGGCTTCTCTTCCGCTTCTATGAAATCTCAGCCGGGCGCGTCACCATCGACGGGCAGGACATTCGCGACGTCACTCAGGCCTCGCTTCGCGGCGCCATCGGCATGGTCCCGCAGGATACCGTGCTGTTCAACGATACGATCCGCTACAACATCCGCTACGGGCGGTGGGATGCGACGGATGAAGAGGTGGAGGAGGCCGCTCGCCTTGCCCAGATCCATGATTTCATCAGCCGAAGCCCCCAAGGCTACGCGACCGAAGTCGGCGAGCGCGGCCTTAAACTCTCCGGCGGCGAGAAGCAGCGTGTCGCCATTGCTCGAACGATCCTGAAGTCTCCGCCCATCCTAGTGTTGGATGAGGCGACCTCAGCGCTCGACAGTCACACGGAGAAGGAAATTCAGGCGGCCCTCGACAAGGTCGCCGAAAACCGGACGGCGATCGTCATCGCCCACCGTCTTTCAACGATCGTTGCCGCCGATGAGATCATCGTGCTCGAGGATGGACGTGTGGCCGAGCGCGGCACCCATAATCAATTGCTGGCGCTTGGCGGGCTCTATGCGGGCCTGTGGAACCGGCAAAAAGAAGCGGAAGCCGCGCAGGAAAAGATCGCGGGCCTAGAGCGGGCGTGCCAGCCCGCGCTCAGGAGGCCGCTGAATAGTCCCCGTGAGCCACGCCAACATGGTTCTCGTGGAAGTGTTTCAAGCGGCCTTGGGTCTGCCTTGTATTGGCACTAGAGTTGCGTCCCATCGCACCGTGACACGTGCTAGCGCCACGACGACCAGTAGGGATCATGGTCTCTAAAACAGCCGATCGACCGCTTTCGCTCTCCTATCGCCGGCCCGCTGATCGGCTGGAGCGGATTGCGCTTGAGCGGACCCGGGATGGCCTCGCTCATGACCCCAAGGCCGACCTGAATGAGGTGGGCGCTGCCCTGCTCATGGGCTTCATCTCGCTCCTTTTCGTTGGCCCGATCGCCATCCTTTTGACCTGGATTATCGAGGCACTGACCACGTGGAACCTTGGCAGCTTCAATGCCTGGCAGACCGGAGCGCTCATGTGGCTCACCGCCTGGGCGTGCATGGGGGCGCTCAGGGTCGCGATCCGCCGGGCGCGTACAACGGCTGCGGTGCGTGCCCTTGATGTCGATGTTGCAAGCGGCGAAGTGACGGAGGAAAGCTGGCGCTTTGTGGAAGCCGCCGCCTTCCAAGAAGCCGAGACGCTGCCGCTCCTCTACCTTGCACGCGCTGACGATGGCCGCGTCGTGGTTTTCGATGAGCGGCAATTGCTCGGGCGCGAACGCGTCGCGAGCGAGCCTGTCCTTGCCATGGCGCCGGCTGATGCCGTGCTTGTTCGCGGGACTGTGTCCGGTCTTCTCTTGTCGGAGAGCTATTCGGGCCCGTCACTGCCTATCGGCGAGATAAGGCCGCTGGTGGTCGCGATAGATTCGCGCCCCGTTCACGGCGCGGTGCTTGACCGCCCCTTCCCCGGCGCCGTCATGTGGCTATCGGGCAAGAAGTAGCGGTTCTGAAGGGCGGTATCGGGACTTCCCCCTTCCCTCGCGCGCTCTGCTCGGTTATCTCCCCGTTCTAGCAATTCGGATGCTTCGCGTGTGTGAGGCAAGTCCGGGTTTGCTTTCGCCCCCTACCCCCTTCCCTGCTTGGTTTGCAGGATTGAGAGGAGACCGCAGATGCCGGTTCTGACTTTCCCCGATGGCGCCCAGCGTGCCTATGACGCCGGTATGACCGGCCTTGATGTCGCCAAATCCATCGCACCGTCGCTTGCAAAGCGCACCATTGCCATGAAGCTCGATGGCACGGTGGCTGATCTTGCCGATCCCATCTCGCGCGATGCGAAGATTGAGTTCGTGACCCGTGAGAGCCCTGAAGCGCTGGAGCTCATCCGCCACGATGCGGCGCACGTGATGGCCGAGGCCGTGCAAAAGCTGTGGCCGGGCACGCAAGTGACGATCGGTCCGGTGATTGAAAACGGCTTTTACTACGATTTCTTCCGCAATGAGCCGTTCACGCCCGATGATTTCGCGGCGATCGAAGCGGAAATGCGCAAGATCATCGCAGCCAACAAACCCTTCACGAAGAGGGTCGTCTCACGCGAAGAAGCGCGCGGTATCTTCGAAACGAAGGGCGAGGCCTTTAAGGTCGAGCTCTTGGATGCAATCCCCGAGGGTCAGGCGATCAATCTCTATGACCAGGGCGGCTGGTTCGATCTTTGTCGCGGCCCGCATATGGTCTCGACGGGCCAAATCGGCAATTCATTCAAGCTGATGAAGGTCGCCGGTGCCTATTGGCGTGGGGATGCCAAGAACCCCATGCTGACGCGCATCTATGCGACGGCTTTCCGCACCGATGACGAGCTCAAAGCCTATCTGACCATGATCGAGGAGGCCGAAAAGCGGGATCACCGCAAGCTCGGCCGCGAGATGGATCTCTACCACTTCCAAGAGGAAGGCCCTGGCGTCGTCTTCTGGCACCCGAAGGGTTGGTCAATCTTCCAGACGCTGATCGCCTATATGCGCCGGCGCCTTGACGTTCTCGACTACCAGGAGGTCAACGCGCCGCAGTTGCTGGACAAGTCGCTGTGGGAGAAGTCAGGCCACTGGGGCTGGTATCGCGAGAATATGTTCGCGGCCCAGTCGGCGGGCGACAGCGCGGAAGACAAGCGCTGGTTCGCGGTGAAGCCCATGAACTGCCCGGGCCATGTGCAGATTTTCCAGCATGGCTTGAAGAGCTATCGCGATCTGCCGATGAAGCTTGCCGAATTCGGCATGGTTCATCGCTATGAACCCTCGGGGGCCCTGCATGGGCTAATGCGTGTGCGCGGCTTCACGCAGGACGATGCCCACGTGTTCTGTACGCCCGAGCAAATGGCCGCACAGTGCTTGGAGATCAACGAACTGATCCTGTCGACCTATGCCGATTTCGGGTTCGATGAGGTCGTCGTGAAGCTTTCCACGCGCCCGGCCAAGCGCGTTGGCTCTGACGAACTTTGGGATCGCGCCGAAGACGTGATGAGCCAAGTGCTGGCGACGATTGCCGAGCAATCGGGCGGCAAGATCAAAACCGGCATCAATCCCGGTGAAGGTGCGTTCTACGGGCCGAAGTTCGAATACACCTTGCGTGACGCCATTGGCCGTGAATGGCAGCTTGGCACGACGCAGGTAGACTTCAACCTGCCTGAACGCTTTGGCGCTTTCTATATCGGCTCTGACGGCGAAAAGACGCCGCCTGTGATGATCCACCGCGCTATTCTCGGCTCGCTTGAGCGCTTTGTCGGCATCCTCCTCGAGAATTTTGCCGGTCATCTGCCGCTATGGATCGCCCCGATCCAGGTCATGGTCTGTCCGATTACCTCGGAGGCGGACGAATATGGCTCTGAGGTTCGGCGCGCGCTGAAGGCTGCCGGCATGAAGGCAGAGGTTGATCTTCGCAACGAGAAGATCTCCTACAAGGTGCGTGAACACTCGCTTGCGAAGATCCCGGTCATCCTGGCCGTTGGCAAACGGGAGGCTGAAGAGAAATCGGTCTCGATCCGGCGCCTCGGCAGCCAGGCTCAAGAGTCGATGTCGCTCAAAGATGCGGTCGCGGCCTTGTCCTATGAGGCGATGCCGCCGGACTTGAAGCGCGCGCGGGGCTGACACGGCTTTGGTTATGGGGAAGAAGCTTCGGCGACTTCCCCATTTCCACGAGCGGGCTGCCTCGTGTATAAGCCCGGCCTTCGTGCTCCCGGCTCAGAACCGGTCGGGACAGCGATTGCCCATGGGCAAAGACCCGAGGAATGAACGATGAACGAGCGCTGGAGCCCGTCGAGCTGGCGGAAGAAACCAATCCTGCAAGTGCCGGTCTATCATGACCAGGCAGGCCTCATGGATGTGGAAAAGCGCCTTGCGGGCTTTCCGCCGCTGGTTTTTGCAGGCGAAGCGCGCAACCTCAAGAAGTCGCTGGCCAAGGTTGCCGCGGGCGACGCCTTCCTGCTGCAGGGGGGCGATTGCGCCGAAAGCTTTGCTGAGCATGGTGCCGATAACATCCGCGATTTCTTCCGTGCTTTCCTGCAAATGGCGGTCGTCCTGACCTATTCCGGCGGCGTGCCGGTGGTCAAAGTCGGCCGGGTTGCCGGCCAGTTTGCGAAGCCGCGCTCATCCGACACCGAGACCATCAACGGGGTGACGCTGCCCTCCTATCGCGGCGACATCATCAACGACATCAACTTCGAAGCTGGTGCGCGCGAGCCCGATCCGCAGCGTCAGCTCGAAGCCTATCGGCAGTCCGCAGCGACGCTGAACCTCATTCGCGCTTTTGCCTATGGCGGCTACGCCAACCTCGACAACGCGATGAAGTGGATGCTGACCTTCGTGAAGGACAGCCCGGCCACCGACAAATATCGCAAGCTATCGGAGCGCATCCAGGAAGCGCTGGACTTCATGCGGGCCTGCGGCATCGACCCGGAAGCTCATCCCGAGATGCGCACCACCGAGGTTTGGACCAGCCATGAGGCGCTTCTGCTCGGTTATGAGGAGGCCCTGACCCGGGTCGATTCCACGTCCGGCGATTGGTATGCCTGTTCCGGCCACATGCTGTGGATCGGCGACCGCACTCGCCAACCCGACCATGCTCATGTCGAATATTTCCGCGGGATCAAGAACCCGATCGCCTTCAAGTGCGGGCCGAGCCTAGATGCGGATGGGCTCTTACGCCTGCTCGATGTCCTCAATCCCGAGGATAAAGCGGGTCGGGTCACACTGATCTGCCGTTTCGGCGCCGACAACGTGGAGAAGCATTTGCCGGCCTTGGTTCGCGCAGTCGCCCGCGAGGGCCGCACGGTGGTGTGGTCTTGCGATCCCATGCACGGCAACACGATCAAGGCGGCGAGCGGCTACAAGACGCGGCCCTTCGATCTTGTGATGGGCGAGATCGAACGCTTCTTCGCGGTGCATGAGGCTGAAGGCACCTATGCCGGCGGCATTCACCTGGAAATGACGGGGAAGAATGTCACGGAATGCACGGGTGGCCGCTCAGCCGTAACCGATTTCGACCTCAAGGATCGCTATCACACCCATTGCGACCCGCGGCTGAATGCCGAGCAGGCGCTCGAAGTCGGGTTTAAGGTCGCGGAAATGCTGAAGAGCCAGCGTCTGCGTCGTGGCAATACGGTGCGCGAAGCGGCGGAGTAACGACGTCCGTGTCTTAGGTGTTGCGATCAGTATTTGAGCGCAACACCTGCGCGCGCCGTGTGCATGGTAATGGCAACGCCGCCCAAGCTGTGGAAGCGCAGATATTGATACTCGGCACGCAGGAACAGGTTCTGCGACAAGAGTACGTCAAGACCGGTGCCAACCGTGAAGCCCGTTGCAATCTGCGAGTTGGTCACGCGGGCTGGGTTGTTGGTCGACCCTTGAGAGATCACGGCATTGGTCGT
>JBAWYY010000189.1:0-5735 GCA_037143285.1 Alphaproteobacteria bacterium
CAGTCTCCTGTTCGGGATTGAGCGATGTCAGCGCATGGCCGGGATCAAGCGGCAGTCCGGCGGGCTCGGCCGGCAAAGCCACCGCCTCCAGCACTCCCTCGTCCAAGAGGCCGTCGATCACGCCGACCGAAACGCCCGCCTCACGCGCGGTCTCGGCTTTCGAACGGGCGAAACCCTCGGCAAGGGTCGCCAGCACTTTAAGCCGGGGAGCCGTGACCCGCTCGGGGGCTTTGCCCGTGTGGCGAACGCCGACGCGGGGGCGCGGAGGCACAAGGCTCTCGGGGTCGCGGATCGCCATGCGCAGGACAAGCCCGCGCGGGGCGAGCGTATAGGCCGCAATCCAATCGACCAGACGCCGCACCTCTTGAGGCACGGGTGGGACATCGTGGCGGGCAGCAATGTCTTTCAGTCGGTTATGCGAGACCCCGCCAGGCTCATCGCGCAAGCCCCAGACGGCGCCGATGGTCTGACGGGTCCCAAGCGGCACGGCAACCACATCGCCCACTGCCAGATCGAGCCCCTCAGGGATCCGATAGCTGTAGGGCCCCTCAAGGGCGACGGGAATCAAGACCTCTGCATAGCGGGGCGCGCTCATGGTGCATGGGTAGCCCGACGCGACCGACCAGGAAACCGCTTTCACCGGAAAAGTCCTGGCGCCAGGTGAGCCGAGGGCGCTGTCATATCGTGCGGACCCTGCTAAGGCATGCGCATCGCTCAAAGGATGTGCCCATGACCCTGTTCAGTCGCGCCGACCTTGATCACGCCGCCGCACTCGTTCACAGCGCGATGAAGCCGACGCCGGCCTATGCTTGGCCGCTCTTGAAAGCGCGCACCGGCGTGGATGTGGTGGTCAAACACGAGAACCATACCCCAGCAGGCGCATTCAAGGTGCGGGGCGGCGTCGTTTACATGGACGCGCTGAAGCGTGAGCGGCCCGATGTGAAGGGTATTGTCTCGGCGACCCGTGGCAATCACGGCCAGTCGCTTGCCTTCGCCGGCACGCGGGTGGGCTTGCCCGTGGTCATTGTCGTTCCCTTCGGCAATGCGGCGGAGAAGAATGCGGCGATGCGCGCCTTTGGCGCCGAGCTCATCGAGGCAGGCCGAGACTTTGATGAAGCGCGAGAGGTCGCAGCGAGTATCGCTAGAGAACGCGGCTACGAATTCGTGCCGAGCTTCCATCGCGATCTCGTGATGGGGGTGGCCACCTATGCGCTGGAGCTTTTCACTGATCATCCCGACCTGGACGTTGTCTATGTGCCGATTGGCCTTGGCTCCGGGATCTGTGGCGTGATGGCGGTTCGCGACCTCCTGGGCCTTAGCACCCGCGTAGTCGGCGTCGTGTCGGAACTTGCGCCTGCCTATGCGCTCTCGCTCGAAGCGGGACGGGTCGTGGCTTCGAACTCAGCTAATACCTTCGCCGATGGCATGGCCGTGCGCATCCCCTCGCCAGAGGCCTTTGCGCTCATCCAGGCCGGCGTCGACCACATCGTGCGGGTGAGCGATGACGAGGTGGCGGAAGCTATCCGTGTCTATTGGACCGACACCCATAATGCGGCGGAAGGCGCAGGTGCTGCGCCACTCGCGGCCCTGATGAAAGAGGCTGCCAATCTCCAAGGCCAGAAGGCTGGCGTCATCTTGTGCGGCCAAAACATCGACCGCGCTGTCATGACAGAGGTCCTTTCCGGTCGGACCCCGGTGGTTGCCTAGGCCGAAGCCTTCGCAAGCGCGATGAACCGCTCGACATCCTCCGGCTTGGTCGCAAAGCTCGTGACCATCCGCACGACGGTTTCGTCAGCGCTCAACTCGCGCCCGCCGGGGACGCTGTGCCCGTTCCAGGGGTAGAACACGCCGCCTGCGGCCTTAAGCGCCGCCTCAATCCGCTTCGGCAGGATCGGGAAGATGCCATTGGCCTGGGGCAATAGCGGAATGCGAATTCCCGGAACGGCCGCGAGCCCGGTCGCGAGCTTCGTTGCCATTGCATTGGCGTGACGGGCGAGATCAAGCCAATGGCCATCGGCGAGGAACGCCTCCATCTGAGCCGCGAGGAAGCGGTGTTTGGAGAGGAGATGGCCGCCGCGCATGCGCCGCCGCACCATCTCCCGGCCCTTTTCAGGATCGAAGAAAATCACGGCCTCGCAGGCAATCGTCCCGCCTTTGGTGGTCCCGAAGGACAAGGCGTCAACGCCGGCGCGCCAGGTAATATCGGCAGGCGCACAGCCAAGGGAGGCAACCGCATTGGCGAAGCGAGCGCCATCCATATGCACGGCCATACCATGGCTTTTGGCGAGCGCGGAAAGCGCTGCGACCTCGGCAGCCGAATAGACCTGCCCGAGCTCATTGGACTGGGTGATGGAGAGAACCGTCAGCGGTGCGCCATGGGGGATGCGCTTCGGCAGCCGCGCAATGGTGGCAGCCGTCGCATCAGGGGTCAGCTTTGCGCCAAGCCCCGGCACGCCGACGAGCTTTGCGCCACCGGTGAAGAATTCCGGCCCGCAGCATTCGTCCTCGTTCACATGGCTTTCTTCGTGGGAGAGCACGACGCCCCATGGCGGCGTGAGGCAGGCGAGAGCGAGGCCATTGGCGGCGGTTCCGGTCGAAACGAGATAAACAGCCACCTCCCGCTCGAAGACATCAGAGAGTTGACGCTCAACGCGCTTCGTCGCGTCATCGTTGCCATAGCCCAGCGCAGCACCGGAATTTGCCGCCATCACTGCAGCCATCACCCGATCAGTCGCCCCAAGGCCGTTGTCACTCGCTAAAAACATCCATGCTCTCCCGAAAGTTCGGGCGAGAGTGCCGCCTTGTCTGTCTCTTGGGAAGCCCGCCTAAGCGACATGGTGGCATCCCTCACATGACGACATTTCGTTGCGGGCGTCGTTATGCCTTGTTACCATTTCTTTCGTCAGCCCCAGACCTGCGGCAACAAAGCGCATTTCCACGAGGCATGCCGTGTGGATTGTCGCTTGTCTCCGGGTTTGAAATCTGTCATTGAACCCGCCCGATAGGTCAGCATCCCTGCCCTATTGGTGCCGCATCAAGCGTTTCCAACGCTTTGATGAGTGATAACGCGGCCCAACCGCGATGCCAGTGCCAGCCGGACCGGGGATAAATCCCCCGCCCGTTGCTGGCCCTTCGTGTCGCGGCAACGCCCTAACCTGTCGGCTGAAAGGCCGGGACAAGAGGACGATGATGAGCGCAGAGGTTTTCGGATCGCAGGCTGATCGTGGCATCGTGGCGCGGGAAACCGGTACCGCGTCGACCGGTCGCAAAAGCGCGCTGAAAAATCGCACGCGCCCTGTCTATGATCCCGGTCTGCCGGCGGCAGAAGGCCTGTACGATCCGCGCAACGAGAAGGACTCGTGCGGCGTCGGATTCATTGCCGATATGAAGGGCCGCAAGAGCCACGCCATTGTTCAGGACGCGCTACAGATCCTGTTGAACCTCGAGCATCGCGGTGCAGTGGGCGCCGACCCGCGTGCCGGCGACGGCGCAGGCATCCTCGTGCAAATGCCCGATGCCTTCTTCCGGCGTGAGGCGGCAAAACTCGGCTTCGATCTGCCCGATCCCGGCCATTACGCAGTCGGATACATCTTCTTCCCGCGCGACGCCGAGGGCCATGCCATCGTCAAGTCGACGATTGAAAAGGCGGTCAAGGACGAGGGCCTCGACCTTCTCGGCTGGCGTGAAGTGCCGAAGGACAACAGCTCGCTCGGCTTCTCGGTCAAGCCGACTGAGCCGACCCATATGCAACTGTTCGTCAAGCGGCCGACCAGCATCTCCTCCGAGGAGGAGTTCGAGCGCCGCCTTTTCGTTACCCGCAAGGTGATCTCGAACAGCGTTTATGACCGCAACGACCCGAAGACGCGCGGCTATTACCCCGTCTCGCTGTCTTGCCGTACCATTGTCTACAAGGGCATGTTCTTGGCCGACCAGCTCGGCAAGTACTATCCCGACCTGCACGATCCCCTGTTTGAGAGCGCGCTTGCGCTTGTCCACCAGCGCTTCTCAACCAACACCTTCCCGACCTGGTCGCTCGCGCATCCCTATCGGATGGTCGCGCACAACGGCGAGATCAACACGCTGCGCGGCAACGTCAACTGGATGGCAGCGCGCCAAGCGAGCGTCGACAGCGAGCGTTACGGACACGATATCTCCAAGCTCTGGCCGATCTCCTATGAGGGCCAGTCGGACACCGCATGCTTCGATAACGCCTTGGAATTCCTCGTCCAGGGTGGCTATTCCATGGCTCACGCGGTCATGATGCTGGTGCCCGAGGCCTGGGCCGGCAACAAGCTCATGGATGAGAGCCGGCGTGCCTTCTACGAATATCACGCCGCCATCATGGAGCCCTGGGACGGTCCGGCTGCGATCGCGTTCACCGACGGGCGCCAGATCGGCGCGACGCTTGACCGGAACGGACTTCGCCCAGCACGCTGGTTCACCACCAAGGACGACCGCATCATCATGGCCTCCGAAATGGGTGTTCTGCCCGTGCCGGAAGACCAGATCACCAAGAAGTGGCGTCTCCAGCCGGGTAAGATGCTGCTCGTCGATCTCGCCGAGGGCCGCATCATCTCGGATGAGGAAATCAAGGCGCAGCTCTCGACGCTGAACCCCTATGCTGACTGGCTCAAGAAGTCGCAGCTGATCCTCGAAGATCTCGCCCCCGTCGAGGCGCGCTCGAGCCGCTCGGATGTGTCGCTTCTCGATAAGCAGCAGACCTTTGGCTATAGCCAAGAGGACCTGCAGATCCTGCTGGAGCCCATGGCCTCAACCGGCCAGGAAGCCGTCGGGTCCATGGGTACCGACACGCCGGTATCTGCGCTCTCGTCGCGCCCGAAACTGCTCTATACCTATTTCAAGCAGAACTTCGCCCAGGTCACAAACCCGCCGATCGATCCGATCCGCGAAGAACTGGTGATGAGCCTCGTGTCCTTCATCGGGCCGCGGCCAAACCTGTTCGACCTCGACGGACGGTCGCGCCGCAAGCGCTTGGAAGTGCGCCAGCCGATCCTGACCAATGAGGATCTCGAGAAGATCCGCTGCATCGGCCACTCCGAGGATTCTTTCGACACCAAGACGCTCGACATCACCTATCCCGCCGCAAAAGGCGCGGATGGCATGGCAGAAGCCCTGCAGCTCCTGTGCGACCGCGCGGAAGCAGCCGTTCACGGGCGCTACAACATCATCATCCTGTCCGACCGTATGGTCGGCCCGGACCGGATCCCGATCCCGGCTTTGCTGGCGACTGCTGCCGTCCATCATCACCTGATCCGCACGGGGCTTCGCACCTCCGTCGGCCTGGTGATCGAAACCGGCGAAGCCCGCGAAGTCCATCATTTCTGCTGCCTTGCCGGCTATGGCGCAGAAGCGATCAACCCCTATCTCGCCTTCGAAACCCTCGTTGAAATGAGCGGCAAGCTCACCGAACAGCTCAGCGAGTACGAGATCGTCAAGCGCTACATCAAGGCGGTCGACAAGGGCATCTTGAAGGTCATGTCCAAGATGGGCATCTCGACCTATCAGTCCTACTGCGGCGCGCAGATCTTCGACGCAGTCGGCCTCTCCGATGACCTGATCAAGGCCTATTTCACCGGCACTGCCACGACCATCGGCGGGGCAACGCTCGCCGATATCGCCTCAGAGACCGAACGGCGCCATCGCGACGCCTTCGGCAATGCGCCGATCTACCTCAACTCCCTGGATGTGGGCGGCGAATATGCCTACCGGATCCG
>JBAWYY010000190.1:0-5726 GCA_037143285.1 Alphaproteobacteria bacterium
TGGTGCCGGTCGGTGCCGCGCCGACATTCCTCGGCTTTGCGGGCTATCTCTACCTGGCAACCGCCCTCATCGGCGGCGGTTTCATGGTGTGGGGTGCCTGGCAGGTGATGCGCAATGTCGAGGGTGGGCCTGAGCGCAAGGCTGCCGGCCAATTGTTCGGCGTTTCGATCACCTATCTCTTCGTACTTTTCGCCGTGCTGCTCGTTGAGCAGACCGTCCTCGTTCGGCTGTGGTGACGCCTATGACGCTCGACCCGGACAAGACGATCGTGCTGACAGAGGCGGAACTCCGTAAGCGGCGCCAGCGCAATGTGGCCATTGCCTTGGCGCTTGCGGGTCTTGCTGTGCTCTTTTGGGTGGTGACTCTGGTCAAGGGTCCCGTGGTCCTCAACCGGTCCTTGTGAAGGGGAGTGTGACGATGTCGACCGTTCCTCCGACGCTCACCCGCGCTCCCCGCAATTGGCGCCGCGATCTCAAAGTTGCGCTCTCCGCCTTTGCTTTCGGCGCGACCATGTTTGGCGCCGCTTTCGCCGCTGTGCCGCTCTATGACATGTTTTGCCGCATCACCGGCTTTGGCGGCACGACGATGGTCGCAACCAAGCCTGCCGATCGTGTGATCGATCACCAGGTTGACGTGCGCTTTGACGCTAATGTGGCGGCGGGCCTTCCCTGGCGTTTCGAGGCAGATACCACCAGCATTACGGTGAAGGCCGGCGAGACCCATACGATGACCTACAAGGTCACGAACACGTCCGACCGGGTCACTTCCGCTATTGCCTCCTACAATGTGGCGCCGCTTAGCACCGGACGCTTCTTCAACAAGCTCCAGTGCTTCTGCTTCACCGAGCAAACGCTGCAGCCGGGCGAGACGCGCGAATTTGGCGTTGTCTTCTTCGTTGATCCCGCTATTGCCGATGACTTCGAAGGTCGTGGCGTGGGATCAATCACGTTGAGCTATACGTTCTTCCGTCAGAACACGCCGCCGCGCCCTGTCGCGGATGCATCGTCTCCGACGGCACCGCGACCGAACTGAAACGAAGGCCGGCGGAGTGCTCCGCCGGATGATCTAAGGACTGGGAGAATTCGCTCATGGCTGACGCCCACGCCAAACCGCACCACGATTATCACCTGGTTCCGGCCAGTCCGTGGCCGTTCATCGGCTCAATGTCTGCATTTGTCATGGCTGTTGGCGCCGTCATGTGGATGAAGGCCATGCCGCTCTTGGGCCTCAAGCTTGGGCCTTTGGTGTTCGGTGCGGGCTTCATCGGCGTTCTCTACACCATGTATGGCTGGTGGGCGGATGTGGTGAAGGAGAGCCAGCAGGGCGACCACACCCCGGTCGTGTCGCTGCATCTGCGCTATGGCATGATCATGTTCATCGCCTCTGAGGTGATGTTCTTCGTCGCTTGGTTCTGGGCCTATTTCGACGCTTCGCTCTTCCCGGGCGAAGCGCGCCAATACATGCGAACCGAGTTGACCGGGGGCCATTGGCCACCGAATGGGATTAAGACCTTCGATCCCTTTCACCTCCCCTTGCTTGGCACCATGGTGCTGCTGCTCTCGGGCACGACGGTGACCGCCGCGCACCATTACATTGTTGAAGGCAATCGGGACTCGGCCAAGAGCTATCTCTGGGCGACCGTGGTTCTTGGCGCGCTCTTCACCTGCCTCCAGGCCTATGAATATGGCCATGCGGCCTTCAAGTTCTCGGGCAATATCTATGGTGCCACCTTCTTCATGGCGACCGGCTTCCACGGCTTCCACGTCATCATCGGTACGATCTTCCTGTTCGTTTGCGCATTGCGCCTCTACAAGGCCTCGCACCTGACCCCGCAGAAGCACTTCGGCTTCGAGGCGGCGGCTTGGTACTGGCACTTCGTTGCCGTGGTGGGGTTGTTCCTCTTCGCCTCCATCTATGTGCTCGGGCACAATTGGGCGGCCGGCGGTCACTGATCCTAGGCGCATCTATCCAAAAGAAGGGGCGGGCGACCGCCCCTTTTTTATTCGGCTCAGGCGATGGGTAAGACGTGAGTGTGTTTCACCTGCGCGAGCGCGAAACTCGACTCGATGGAAGCGACGCCATCAAGCCTCGTCAGTTTGTCTTTCAAGAATCGTTCGTAAGCCGGCAGGTCCGCGCAGACCACGCGCATGAGGTAGTCGCGCTGCCCGGTCATGAGATAGCACTCCATCACTTCGGGCCAGCGGGTGACGGCTGCCGCGAAGCGGTCAAGCTCCTCTTCGCGCTGCCGTTCCAGCCGAATGGAGATGAAGACGCTGATCGGGAGATCAACCGCGCGCTGATCAACCACCGCGACATAGCCGCCGATGATGCCCTCATCCTCTAGCCGCCGCACGCGCCGATGGCAGGGCGTCGCTGAAAGGCCGATCTCGTCGGCCAGCGCTTGAATGGTCTTGCGACCGTCGCGCTGGAGAGCTGCGAGAATCCGACGATCCTGAGCATCGAGTAAGGTCATGGTGTTTTCCACTAAGATCATTGTTCTGATAAGTGGAATCTATCACATTCAACCATGCGCGCGATCATATTTGGTTAGTTCTGCCGATGACTTGGTGGCAAAGTCTCTTCAATCCTGAAGAAGGCTTGCCGCACCATGTCTGATCCCCGCCTGCCGCTCCTGTCCGCGCTTGAAAAGAAGGTTCTGTGGCTGGCGTCATGGACCATTCACAACGCCAATCACCTGCGCGGGAACACCGACGGCATGAAGGTCGGTGGGCACCAGGCCTCCTCTGCTTCGCTCGCGACGCTCATGACCGCGCTTTACTTCGCAGTGCTGCGCCCGCGGGACCGCGTCGCGGTGAAGCCCCATGCTTCGCCGAATTTCCACGCGATCCAATATCTCATGGGCAATCAGACCCGCGACAAGCTCGAGCGTTTTCGCGGCTTCAAGGGCGCGCAAAGCTATCCGTCCCGGACGAAGGACGGCGACGACGTGGATTTCTCCACCGGCTCCGTCGGTCTCGGTGTTGCGCAAACGCTATTCTCGTCCCTGGTGCAGGACTATGTGTCGGCCCATGGCTGGGCGCCCAATGCGCCAGAAGGTCGGATGGTCGCCCTCATCGGCGATGCCGAGATGGACGAGGGCAATATCTACGAAGCGCTGATCGAGGGCTGGAAGCACGGCCTGCGCAACACTTGGTGGGTGGTCGATTACAATCGCCAGAGCCTCGATGCGGTGATCCGCGAGGGTTTGTGGGAGCGCTTTGAGGCGATGTTCCGCAACTTCGGCTGGGAGGTTGTGATCCTCAAATATGGTTCGCTGCAACAGGCCGCCTTTGCGGAACCGGGCGGTGACGCATTGAAGCGTTGGATCGATAGCTGCCCGAACCAGCTGTTCTCAGCGCTCTGTTATCAGGGCGGCGCCCATTGGCGCCGCCGCTTGCTTGACGATATCGGCGATCAAGGCCCGGTCACGGCGCTGATCGAGCGCCGATCGGACGATGAACTTGCAGCCCTCATGACCAATCTCGGCGGTCATGACATGCCCTCCATCCTGGAGGCCTTTGAGGGGATCGATCACGATCGTCCCGTCTGCTTCATCGCCTATACGATCAAGGGCTTCGGGCTGCCGCTCGCGGGGCACAAAGACAACCATGCCGGCCTGATGACGCCGACGCAGATGGAGGCGCTGCGCGGAAGGATGGGCGTTCGGCCGGGCCATGAATGGGACCGCTTCGAAGGGCTTGCGCTACCGCCGGACCAGCTACAGCGCTTTCTCGATGAAGCGCCCTTCTTCAAGCAAGGGCGGCGCCGCTTCTCGTCGCCAAAGATCGCGGTGCCGGAAGCGCTTGCCGCGCCGGTTCAGCCGAGCGTCTCAACGCAGGCTGGATTTGGCTTGATCCTGCATGAGATCGCCAAGGGCGAGGATGAGTTTGCGAGCCGCATCGTCACCACCTCGCCTGATGTGACGGTGTCGACCAATCTCGGCGCCTGGGTTAATCGGCGCGGCCTATTCGCCCGAGAAAGCATGGCCGATACCTTCAAGAAGGAGCGCATCCCCTCGACCTTCAATTGGGAGTTCTCGCCCCAAGGCCAGCATCTTGAGCTGGGCATTGCCGAGATGAACCTCTTCATCATGCTCTCGGCGCTTGGCCTCTCCCATTCCATCAACGGCGCGAGGCTCTTGCCCATCGGCACGCTCTACGACCCCTTCATCCAGCGTGGCCTCGATGCGCTGAACTACGCCTGTTACCAGGACGCGCGCTTCATGCTGGTGGCAACCCCATCCGGGGTGACGCTTGCCCCGGAGGGCGGGGCGCATCAATCCATCGGCACGCCCCTCATCGGCATCGCCCAGGACGGCCTCTGCGCCTTTGAGCCGGCCTTTGTTGACGAGCTCGCCATCATCATGCGCTGGAGCTTCGACTATATGCAGCGCGACGGGGAAGGGGACCCCGACGAGACGACCTGGCTGCGTGATGAGACCGGCGGTTCGGTCTATCTGCGGCTCTCCACCCGGACGCTGGAACAGCCGAAGCGCGCGATGAGCGCGGAGCTCGCCCGCGATATCGTCAACGGCGCCTATTGGATGCGCCCGCCGGGGCCCAGCACCTCCGTCGTGATCGCCTATATGGGGTCGGTGGCGCCGGAGGCGATCGCGGCGGCGGGGCTGTTGGCCGACAGCCACCGCGACGTGGCGGTCCTCGCAATCACCTCTGCCGACCGCCTCAATGCCGGATGGACGGCCGCCGAACGGGCGCGCCAGCGCGACACGGTCGATGCGCTCAGCCATATTGAGCGGCTGTTTGCCGGCCTATCACGCGATTGTGGCATCGTGACCGTGCTCGACGGGCATCCCGCGACGCTCGCCTGGCTGGGCGGCGTTCGCGGGCACCGGGTGAAGTCGCTTGGCGTCGAGCATTTCGGTCAAACCGGCACAGTGGACGACCTTTATCGGCACTTTGGCATTGATGCCAACGCGATCCTGCATGCGGCGCAGGCGGTCAGCCAGGGGCGTCCTGTCAGGCATTTGCGCGCCTTGCCGGACCTTTGAGGCGGGTCTGCCTCGCCCCGAGGCAACCCACCCCCGCGTTCCACCTGCGTTGACCCCGGGCGTTAAGCCCGCGACAACGGGCCGGTGATGAACCCGCCCGCCATCGATCCCAAACGTCTTCTGCCGCTCCTGGTTCTGACCGCAATGGTCGGACCATCGGCGCTCAATATGCCCTTGCCGGCCGTGCCGGGCTTGGCGGTTGAGTTCGGCAGCGATGTCGCGACCGTTCAATTGGTCATCACGCTGTTTCTGTTTGGCTTTGCCACCTCGCAGTTGATCCTGGGTCCGCTATCGGATCGGTTCGGACGCAGGCCCGTCCTCATTGCCGGGCTGACGCTTGCGGTCGTCACCGGGTTGGTCGCTGCCTATGCCTCATCGATTGGCTGGCTCTTGCTGGCGCGCGCGCTGCAGTCGTTGGGGGCCTCGTCCGGCGTCGTGCTCGGACGCGCGATCATTCGCGACCTCTATGAGCGCGACCGTGCCGCCTCCATGATGGGCTGGGTGACCATGGCGATGGCGGCTGCTCCCATGGTGTCGCCGGCCATTGGCGGCTTGCTGACGGAAACGGTGGGTTGGCGCTGGATCTTTATTTTCAGCAGCGTCCTTGCCGGACTGGCGCTTACCGGCGCCTTCCTCTGGCTGCCGGAGACCAGACCGCAGAACATGAGCGTGTCCGCCCGCTCCATTGCCCATGACGGCTGGGCGCTGGTCAGGGACC
>JBAWYY010000191.1:0-5720 GCA_037143285.1 Alphaproteobacteria bacterium
GCAGGTTTCGGCGGCGGCGGGGTCCATGGCTACCGCTCGCTGGAAGGCACCTTCCTCGGCGGCTGCATCTTCTCAGGCCGTACGGCTGGCCGGGCGATCGCAAAGGCGGTGAAGTGAGGCGGCATTTGGCCTTTGATCTATCGCCAAGACCGCCGCTGATCTTCGCCTAAAGTGCGCGCGGCGAGCCCCCCAAAAGAGGGAGGGTGCGGCCTTGCATGGCCGGGCCTGCTTCCGCCATACCACTGTGGCTCGGGTCTAGGGACGAGGCGGGACCGAGGACGGCGTGAGACCGTCCCGGGCCCTCCCCAAGGGAGTATCGGGAATGCACGCTGGGACACCTTCTCGCTATGCGGCGACCTATGCGGCCTGGAAAGCGGACCCGGTGGGGTTCTGGGGCGAGGCGGCCAAGGCCATCGACTGGATCACGCCGGCGTCAGCCGTCTTTGCTCCCGATGAGGGTGTCTATGGCCGCTGGTTCACCGGTGCCGTGTGCAACACCTGTTACAACGCGGTCGATCGTCATGCTGAGACCCGCCCGAACCAGGCGGCGATGATCTATGATTCCCCGGTCACCGGGGTTGCTCAGTCCATCACTTACGCCGAACTCAAGACCGAGGTTGCGGCACTTGGCCAAGTGCTGCTCGACCTTGGGGTAACCAAGGGCGACCGCGTCATCGTCTATATGCCCATGGTGCCCGAAGCCGTGATCGCGATGCTCGCCTGCGCGCGCATCGGTGCGGTTCATTCCGTGGTCTTCGGCGGTTTCGCCTCGAAGGAACTTGCAACCCGCATTGATGATTCCAAGCCGGAGCTGATCCTCACCGCTTCCTGCGGTATCGAGGGCGCGAAGATCATCCCCTATAAGCCGCTTTTGGATGAGGCGATTTCGCTCTCGACCCATAAGCCCGGTGCCTGCGTGGTGCTGCAGCGGCCGCAAGTGACCGCGAACATGATCGCTGGCCGCGACCATGATTGGTCGGCGCTGACGACTGCCGCAAAAGCTGCCGGCCGCTTGGCGGCTTGCGTGCCGGTTCTGGCAACCGATCCGCTCTATGTCCTCTATACCTCCGGCACGACAGGCAAACCCAAAGGCGTCGTGCGCGACAACGGCGGACACATGGTCGCGCTCGCTTGGTCCATGACCAATCTTTACGACATCAAGCCGGGCGAAGTGTTCTGGGCGGCCTCCGATGTGGGCTGGGTGGTGGGCCATTCCTACATCGTCTATGCACCGCTTCTCATTGGCGCGACCTCGATCGTCTTCGAAGGTAAGCCGGTCGGAACGCCTGATCCCGGTGCCTATTGGCGGGTGATCTCGCAGCACGGTGTGGCGGCGTTGTTTACGGCCCCCACGGCCTTTCGGGCGATCAAGAAAGAAGACCCGGAGGCAACGCATCTCAAGCGCTATCAGTTGTCCACATTCCGCACGCTGTTCTTGGCGGGCGAGCGTGCGGATCCCGACACGATTCTCTGGGCTGAGCGGACGTTAGGTGTGCCTGTCGTCGACCATTGGTGGCAGACTGAAACCGGCTGGTGCATTGCCGGCAATCCCGTAGGCCTCGGGCTCTTGCCGGTGAAGCCGGGCTCGCCGACCGTTCCGATGCCCGGCTATGATGTCCAGGTTTTGGACGAGGCCGGCCATCCGGTTGCCGCCAATGCCATGGGCTCGATTGCCATCAAGATGCCGCTGCCGCCGGGATCGCTGCCCACGCTTTGGGAGCAGGATGAGCGCTTCATTGAGAGCTATCTCACTGTTTATCCAGGCTATTACAACACGTCCGATGCCGGTTTCGTCGATCAAGACGGCTATCTCTTCATCATGGGCCGCACCGACGACATCATCAATGTGGCGGGCCACCGGCTCTCAACGGGTGGGATGGAGGAAGTGCTCTCCGCTCACCCGGCGGTCGCTGAATGCGCCGTGATCGGCATTGCCGACAGTCTGAAGGGCGAGGTCCCTTGCGGCTTCGTGGTTCTGAAGTTCGGCGTCTCGAAAACGCCGGCAGAGGTCGAGAAGGAACTGGTAGCGCTGGTGCGCGACAAGATCGGTCCTGTCGCCGCCTTCAAGCTTGCGGTCACGGTGAGCAGACTGCCGAAAACGCGCTCCGGCAAGATCCTGCGCGGCACGATGAAGAAGATCGCCGATGGCGTTGATTGGGCTATGCCCGCGACCATCGACGATCCCGCGATCCTCGACGAGATCGCCGCCGCCCTTAAAGCCAAGGGCGTGGGCTGACGCATCTAACGCGCTTCAAGCGTTCTTGCGCAGGACAAGATGGTAGTCGCCGTCGCGGACATCGCGGCGGGTTGCCAGAACGATGTTCAAGATTGAAGCACCGGCATCAAGGACGCGGGCAAGCCATGGGCGCCGTGCGCGCATTTCCGGGTAACGCGGGCTTTCATAAATGCGGCTATGGACCACCGAGAAGCCTTTTTGAGCCGCGTGTTCCGCCAAGCGCTTAGGGTCGACGAGAGGATGGAAATGGGTCGGGAACGGCGCATAACCCGGTTGACCAGCGGTCTCCCAGCCGAGTGCATAGCGGCAGAAGGCTACGTGGAACCAATGGGGCGTGAAACGGGTCACAAAGCCTGAGAGCGAAGTGGGATAGGGCGCGCCGATCAAGACGAGACCGCCGGGCTTAAGCGCTGCGGCGAATCCCTCGAAGGCTGCTTCCACATCGGGAAGATGTTCGATCACATTGTAGCAGACCACCAAGTCGAAGCGGGCGTCGGCGAAGCGGTGGGTCTGGATATCGCCCTGAATGACCGTGTCTGCATAGGTGTTGAGCTGGACCTGGACGGTGTCGATATCCACCACTGTTAGTTTGGTGCGGTCGCGAATGTCCGTGGGCAGATAGGACGTCGAGCCGCCGCCAGCCTCAAACACCGCGATACCGTCAGCGGGCAGGTTTTGACGCAGAACACGGTGAAGTTCAGCAAGCGTCCGACCAGCCTCTGTGCGCAGCTCCTGGTCACGGACATCGCCGCGTGACAGCAGAATGGCGTCTTGGGTTAAGGGCGCAAGCTTCGGCTCGGCGGTCATCCCATTTGTGGCCATCATCGATCTCCATCATGATACCGTCCCCAAACGAGACAGGGACCTGTTGTGATGAAGGCATTCGCAGAAGCCGTGCCAAACGGTACCGGGATGTGGCAACAGGGTAAACGAGAGCCTGCGGGCTCGACGTCTTTCCGCAGGCTCGTTTCCGCGCCTGCGGCCTTTGTTGTTCTGCTTTGCGACGCTTACAGGCCGTCGAAGAGTGCGGTCGACAGATAGCGCTCGGCGAAGCTTGGGATGATCACGACAATGGTATTGCCGGCATTTGCGGGCTTCTTGGCCTCATCGAGAGCCACTTTCACCGCAGCACCTGATGAGATGCCGGTGGGGATGCCCTCGACACGGGCAAGTTCGCGTGCCGTCGCGAAGGCCTCGTCATTGGTGACAGTTGCCACCTGATCGATGATCGAGCGGTCGAGGATGTCGGGCACGAAGCCTGCGCCGATGCCCTGAATTTTGTGCGGACCCGGTTGGCCGCCAGAGAGGACGGGCGAGTCGGTTGGTTCGACCGCAATCACCGTGACGCCGGGATTGCGCGACTTCAACACCTGGCCAACGCCGGTGATGGTGCCGCCGGTTCCAACGCCGGAGATGAAAATGTCGACTTTGCCGGCGGTATCGTTCCAGATTTCCTCAGCCGTGGTGCGGCGATGGATCTCGGGGTTCGCGGGGTTCTTGAACTGCTGGGGAATAATGGCGTGCGGGTTCGCGGCCGCCAGTTCCTCCGCTTTTGCAATCGCGCCCTTCATGCCCTTCGGTCCTTCGGTCAGCACCAGATCGGCGCCAAGGAGCGCGAGCATCTTGCGACGTTCAATCGACATGGTCTCAGGCATCACCAGGGTCAGCTTCACGCCACGGGCGGCGGCCGCGAACGCAAGCGCGATGCCGGTGTTGCCGGAAGTGGGTTCGATCAGAACGGTTTCGGGGGTGAGTTTGCCCGCGTCACGCAGCGCATCGAGCATGGACACCCCGATACGGTCCTTCACGCTGGCGATGGGATTGAAAAACTCGAGCTTCGCCAGGATCGTTGCGGTCGCCCCATGCTTTGCACCCAGGCGATCAAGACGCACGAGCGGGGTGTCGCCGATCGTATCCGTGATGGACGCGTAGATGCGGCCGCGGCCGGCCGGGCGATGAGAGGTCGGCGAGACGTGGGCGGTCATGAAGCACCTTTTTATTATTGATCCCCCGAGAATATGGGCGAATTGAGAGATTTTTTCCATCGCTCTTCAGAAGTTCGCGGCGAAAAGCGAGGCTCATTCTATCAATGCCCGAAAAAAGAAAAAATCTATCTGTTATCGTGGCTTTGATGGGGTTGGATTGCTACAGGACCATTTGCGTCTGGGTGACGAGCGCGACCAACTTCCCGTCCGGACGGGTCACACGGGTTTGCCACACCTGCGTTCGAGCGCCGCGATGAACTGGCGTAGTGGTTCCGGTCACGGTGATGCCTGCGGCCGCGCTCGCCAGGAAGTTTGTCTTGCTTTCGATGGTTGTTGTGCCCTTGGCGCCGGCCGGCAAGTTCAGGAATGTCGCGACAGCGCCAAGCGTATCGGCGAAGGCCATGACCGCGCCGCCATGCAGGATAGCGCCTGCCGTACACAGATCCTCGCGAACAAGAAGGGTCGCGACCACCTCATCCACGGTGGCGCTCGCAAACGTCACGCCCATGGCAGCCGCAAAGGGCAGGGGGTGCTGGGTCACGATGTCGAGCAGGCTTTGGTCTGAGGACGACATGGGGCTGCTCCGCGTGAGGTTCACGCCAGCCTAGTCGTGTTTCAGCAAACGAAAAACCCCGCTCGGTTTCCCGGCGGGGCCTCCGTGGCCTCGCGGCATTACATCCATGCGCGCGCGGCTCGTAGCTTTTGATATGGCAGGAAGGGATGACGAGATGATGACGAAAGCGCGGCGAGGTCGCGGCGGAGCGCCGCGCCGCGTGCGATCACGCCGGGATGCGCTCGTCCATCTCGCTCGGTTCGCGCAGCACATAGCCGCGGCCCCAGACGGTTTCGATATAGTTCTTACCGTCCGACGCATTCGCGAGCTTCTTGCGCAGCTTACAAATGAACACGTCGATGATCTTCAATTCGGGCTCGTCCATGCCGCCATAGAGGTGATTGAGGAACATCTCTTTGGTGAGCGTGGTGCCTTTGCGCAGCGAAAGGAGTTCCAGCATCTGGTACTCTTTGCCGGTGAGGTGCACGCGCTGGCCACCCACTTCGACCGTCTTCTGGTCGAGGTTGACCGTGAGGTCGCCGGTGGAAATGACCGATTGAGCATGGCCCTTAGAGCGACGGACGATCGCGTGAATGCGGGCGACCAGTTCGTCTTTGTGGAAGGGCTTGGTGAGGTAGTCGTCTGCGCCGAAACCGAGGCCGCGGACCTTGTCCTCGATGCCGGCGAGGCCGGAGAGGATGAGGATCGGCGTCTTGATCTTCGCGACGCGGAGGGATTTCAGGACGTCATAGCCAGACATATCCGGCAGGTTGAGGTCCAGAAGAATAATGTCGTAGTCGTAGAGCTTGCCGAGGTCGATACCTTCCTCGCCCAGATCCGTCGCATAGACGTTGAAGCTCTCTGATTTAAGCATCAGTTCGATGCTCTTCGCCGTAGCGCTATCGTCTTCGATCAAAAGAACGCGCATGCCCATCCCCTTCCACTG
>JBAWYY010000192.1:0-5719 GCA_037143285.1 Alphaproteobacteria bacterium
TTACCGAAGAGGTGGCTTTTGCCGACCTCGGCGATGCGCTTCCCCGATTGCTTGCGCTGGGGGCGCCGGGCTTGACCGCTGCGGTGCGTTACTGACCATTGATTTCGCGGCGGCTATACTGCCCGCCTGAGAAGGAGACCCTATGTACGCCGTGGAAGTTCGCGATCGCATCATGATCGCCCATTCGCTGCCCGATCCGTTTTTTGGCCCGGCTCAGGGCAAGCACGGCGCAAGCTTCGTGATTGACGTCGCCTTTTTCCGCGAAACGTTGACGCGCGAAAATGTCGTGGTGGATATTGGCGCGGCTCTGGAGGTCTTGTCGAAGACGGTCAAGCCGCTCGCTTACAAGGATCTGGATACGCTGCCGCAGTTCACCGGCAAGCTCACGACGACTGAATTCTTGTGCCGCTACATCTTCGACGCGATGGTGGCTGCCGCGCATTCCGGCGCGCTGGGTCGCGATGCCAGCGGCCTCGCTAAGATTCGCGTGACTCTGCACGAGCATGATTTGGCACGCGCTTGGTTCGAAGGGCCGCTCGCCTGATTGGCGACCGGCACCGAAATTAATTGAAGAGGCGGTAGGTCTGACCGGGCCGGCCGCCGAGACGGGCAAATCCATCACGTGCGGTGGAATTATACTCGTCCACCGTCATTGCCTTAGAATACGAACCGAGCGCGCGTTCATTGTCGCCCAGGGCTTCCAAGGCGCGGCCACGCGCATTCCAAATGTCGGGGTTTGACGGGGCGAATTGCGCCGCCTCGTTCAGGTCCTCAAGTGCTAGTTTGGCATCGCCAATGGCCATGTAGCTTTGAGCACGGCCGAGATAGGGCTCAGGATTCGCCGGCGCGAGACCGAGCGCCGTCGTGAAATCCTCAATCGCCTGGCGATGATTATTCTGCGTCTGATAGGCGAGGCCCCGATTGTGGAACGCCTGGGGGTTTGATCCATTGATCTGGATCGCGCGGTTATAGTCGCTAATGGCTTCGCCAACCCGGCCACTGACCCGATAAATATTGCCGCGGCCGACAAAGGCGGGCCCATAGTTCGGGTCAGCAGTGATCGCGCGGTTATAGTCGGAGAGGGCGAGGTCGGTACGGCCGAGCCTGCGCTGGACCAAGGCCCGATTGGAATAGGCCTGGGTGTAATTGGGGTCGATTTGGATGGCGCGGCTGAAATCGGCCAGGGCTTCTTGGGTGCGACCCGTGCGGGCGAGCACCGTGCCGCGCATGTTGAAGACCTGGGGATCATTGGGATTGCGGGCCACCACATCAGACAGCGAGGCAAGATTTGTCGTCGATCCGATGGACCGCGATTCCTCTTCGTCATTGGCCGAGTTGCCTGCGCTCACCCCCTGACCGCCAGTGGTGCTGCAGCCAGCTATAGCCAGCGAACCGACCACCAGAAGGGCCGCCCAAGCAGTGCTCGAGAGGGGGTAGATCTTGTTCATCAGACACAATCCTTGCCGGGCATGACGCACCCGGTGGCCCACTGTAACTCAATACCAGCCAGAAATAGAGAGGCCCGGACGATTCGCAGTCGTCACGGGCCCGTGTTCGATACGTCTTTTGTATTCGAGACGTTGGGTAATCGAATTACCCGCGACGTGTCGTCACCGGCTTCACGGGTTTTGCCGGAACCAAGCCTTCGCGCTGAGCCCGCTTGCGTGCCAGTTTGCGAGAGCGGCGAACCGCCTCTGCCTTCTCACGCGCCTTCTTCTCAGAGGGCTTTTCATAGTGCCCACGGAGCTTCATTTCACGGAAGATGCCTTCGCGCTGCATCTTTTTCTTCAACGCTTTCAGCGCCTGATCGACATTGTTGTCGCGGACAAGAACCTGCACGCCAGCTTTCCTCTTAGGGTCAGGGTTGGAGACGATACGAGGGCCAACGCAGCGCGAAACGCTCCGAGCCCCTCGATCAAAAATATTTCGCGGGCGTATAACAGGCCGATCTTAATTTGTCTACGGTCGCTGTGAAGACCGTAAGCCAATCATTGCGCGAGAGCGCCGAGCCAGCTATATCCAACGTGATTTCCAAATCATTGATCGATCCGAGGTGACACGCCTCGGCCTGGGTGAGAAGCCCGGGCTAGGGACCGGTCATCCCCGATTTGCTCGCCACGAGGTACCCATGGCCCAACTTTTGATGCCCAAGGCAACTGCTGTTTGGTTGGTTGATAACACCGGTTTGTCGTTCGAACAGATCGCAAATTTTTGCGGCCTGCACCCGCTCGAAGTGAAAGCCATCGCCGACGGCGAGGCCGCTCAGGGGATCAAGGGCGCAGATCCGATCATCACCGGGCAGTTGACCCGCGATGAGATCACCCGTGCGGAAAAAGATCCGAACCATCGCTTGCGCCTTGCCGCACCGAAAGTGTCGCTGCCGGAAGCGAAGAAGAAGAAGGGGCCGCGCTACACCCCGGTGTCGCGCCGTCAGGATCGCCCCAATGCGATCCTCTGGCTCGTGCGCAACCATCCCGAACTCAAGGATGCCGCGATCATGCGTTTGGTCGGCACAACCAAGCCGACGATCCTTGCGATTCGCGAGCGTACCCACTGGAACTCGACAACCTTGTCGCCGATGGACCCCGTGACGCTTGGGCTTTGCTCGCAGATCGATCTCGATCTTGAGGTCAATCGCGCAGCGAAAGACAAGACGCCCGTGGAATTGGTCGCCGAGCAGACCCTCTTGCCTGCGGCTCAGACGACTGCTGCTCCTGCGCAATACGATCCCTTCGCGCGGCCGGCACCGGCCAAGAAGGAAGAGCAGTACGACGCCGATAAGGTCTTCGCGAATTTGCGGCCGCAGTCGGAGTGATTGGGGCCTGCGCCTTAACGGCTCTTCCGTCCATTCTGTTCTAAGTGTAACCCGCCAAGACAATTTATTGGTGGGCTACTCATCGATTCGCGCTGGAGACCGGTCATGACCGAGAATACCCGCACCCCGATTTCCTTGGACGCTCTTGATCTGGCCGCCCTTTTGGCCAGCCGAGTTTGTCACGATGTGATCAATCCCGTGGGCGCCATCGTCAACGGCCTCGAATTGCTCGACGAAGGTCCGGACGCGTCGACGCGCGACATGGCCATCGACATGATCAAGAAGAGTGCGGGCATGGCGGCAGCTCGGCTGAAGTTTGCCCGAATTGCCTTCGGTGCTGCTGGTTCCGCGGGTTCAGCCATCGATACGCGCGACGCACAGTCTGTCGCTGTGGGCTTCCTCAATGACGACCGTACGACTGTCGAGTGGAACATCCCCGCGGCTTATCTGCCGAAGAACCGGGTCAAGTTGCTCCTCAATCTCGTGCTCATTGGGGTTGGTGCCATTCCGCGCGGTGGCGTCGTTCGCGTCGACCCGTTGGGTGATGGCGATACAATGGGCTTCCTCATCACTGTCACCGGCTTGAATGTGCGCTTGCCGCCCCATGCAGCAGACCTCGTTGCGGGTATTCCTGTGAACGAGCAGGGCTCGATCGATGCCCATGCGGTGCAACCCTATTACACGGGCGTGCTCGCGCGCGCGGCCGGTATCACCGTCACCATGGCCCATGACGGCGAGCGCTTCGTTCTGCGCGCGGTGTGACGATGCCGGCTCTCGTTGGGTAAGCGGCGACTAATCCGGGATAGCGCATTTTTCTATGCATTTAGCCGGACTTCCGCGCTTTCCACTTCAACAAGATTTAACCCTTTAGGCTGACACTGCGCCCCATCGCCGGGTAATGGACGGGTGTCGTCCGGCGACACTGTTTCACGGTGGTGCCGCAATGGATGATCTGCTTAGAGAATTTCTAACCGAAACCAATGAGAGCTTGGACGTCGTTGACGTCGAACTGGTGCGTTTCGAGCAGGATCCGAATAACGCGAAGATTCTGGATAACATTTTCCGGCTGGTTCATACGATCAAGGGGACCTGCGGTTTCCTTGGGCTGCCGCGCCTCGAAGCGCTGGCACATGCCGCCGAAACCCTCATGGGCAAGTATCGCGACGGCGCGCCAGTAACTGGCGACGGCGTGACCTTGATCCTCTTCACGATTGACCGCCTGAAGGAAATCTTGGGCGATCTCGAAGCCGCAGGTGCTGAACCCGGCGGTGACGACGAAGATCTGATCGCTCAATTGGTTGAGACCTCAGAAGGCGCAAAGGCTGCCAAGGTTGAGCCGGTGAAAGCTGCTGCACCCGCGATGCCGGAAAAATCGGCCGAGCGAGTGCTCCGTCCCGGCGAAGTGTCTGAGGAAGAGCTCGAGCGAGCATTCCGCGAGACCGCCGTTGAGATCGAAATCGCTGCTCCGACGGCGCCGGCCCCTGTGGCGGAAGCTAAGGTTGAAGCGCGCGCAGAGGTGAAGAAGCCGACCCGTCCGGCAACAGGCGGTGCGGCTGGCGAAGATGACGAGCGCGGCGAAAACGTAGTCAAGGGTCAGCAGACCCTGCGCGTGAACGTCGACACCCTCGAAACACTGATGACGATGGTCTCAGAACTGGTGCTGACCCGCAATCAGCTCCTCGAGATCGTTCGGCGTCACGAAGACTCCGAATTCAAAGTACCCTTGCAGCGTTTGTCGAACGTGACGGCCGAGTTGCAGGACGGGGTCATGAAGACCCGCATGCAGCCCATCGGCAATGCCTGGCAGAAGCTGCCGCGGATCGTGCGCGATCTCGGCAACGAACTTGGCAAGGCGATTGAGCTGGAAATGTATGGCGCCGAGACCGAACTCGACCGCCAGGTGCTTGAACTGATCAAGGATCCGCTCACCCATATGGTGCGCAACTCGGCGGACCATGGGCTCGAGACCGCGGATCAGCGCCGCCTCTCTGGCAAGCCGGAAAAGGGCACCATTCGCCTCTCCGCCTATCACGAGGGCGGCCATATCATCATTTCGATTGCTGACGATGGACGCGGTCTCAATACCGATCGCATCCGGAAGAAGGCGATTGAGCAGGGCATCGCGACCGAGGCTGAGCTTGAAAAGCTGACCGAAGCGCAGATCCATAAGTTCATCTTTGCGGCCGGCTTCTCGACCGCTGCGGCAGTGACTTCCGTCTCCGGTCGCGGCGTCGGCATGGACGTTGTGCGCACAAATATCGACCAGATCGGTGGGACCATCGACCTCAAGTCGGTTCAAGGTGAAGGCACGACGGTCACGATCAAGATCCCGCTAACGCTGGCTATCGTCTCGGCCTTGATCGTCGAAAGCGCTGGTGATCGTTTTGCGATCCCGCAGCTCTCCGTCATCGAACTCGTCCGTGCCCAAGCCAATTCGGAGCATCGTATCGAGCGGATCAACGATACGCCGGTCCTGCGCCTGCGCAGCAAGCTTCTGCCGCTCGTCCATCTTAAGCAGCTTCTCGATACCCATGACGGCAGCAAGCTCGACGAGCAGGCTGGCTTCATCGTGGTGACGCAGGTCGGCAATCAGACCTTCGGCATCGTGGTCGACCAAGTGTTCCACACCGAAGAAATCGTCGTGAAGCCGATGTCGTCGAAGCTGCGCCACATCGGAATGTTCTCGGGCAACACCATTCTCGGTGACGGGTCGGTGATCATGATCGTCGATCCCAATGGGATCGCGTCTGCCATCGGCACCGATGTCTCGACCCATGTGGAGACCGAAGAGGCGGAAGCCCGTCGCGTCGCCAAGCAGAACACCATTTCCATGTTGGTGTTCCGTGCCGGTGCCGCCGAGCCGAAGGCCGTGCCCTTGTCGCTGGTCACGCGTCTCGAAGAGGT
>JBAWYY010000193.1:0-5716 GCA_037143285.1 Alphaproteobacteria bacterium
GCAGGAGCCGACATTGTCCTCCGACGCGGCATGCGCCTCCGACAGGATCTCGATGGCGGCCTGCGGATCGCGGATGGCGATCCATGCCGTGGCGACGTCCTTCGGGGCCGGCCAGAGCTTCAGCACCGCCTTGGTGATGATGCCCAGCGTGCCTTCGGCGCCCATGAACAGGTGCTTGAGGTCATAGCCAGTATTGTCCTTCTTCAGCGTGCGCAGCCCGTGCCAGATTTGGCCGTCGGCGAGCACGACCTCAAGGCCGAGCACCAGATCGCGGGCCATGCCATAGGCAACCGCCTGGGTGCCGCCGGCATTGGTTGAGAGATTGCCGCCGATGGTGCAGGAGCCCTTGGACCCAATGTTGAGGGGGAACAGGCGGTTTGCGGCCTCTGCGGCCTCTTGTGCGCTTTGAAGTGTGACGCCGGCCTCTGCAATCATCGTATTGCCTGCCGGATCAACCGCGCGGATCGCGTTCATTCGATTGAGCGAGAGAATGATCTCAGCGCCGTCTTCGTGGGGCAGGTGGCCACCAACGAGGCCAGTCGCACCGCCCTGCGGAACGACGGCCGTCCCGGTCTCGTGCGCAAGCGCTAGGATCGCCGCCACTTCCGCCGTTGAGCCCGGCCGGAGCACCAGCGAGGTCTTGGTGACATAGAGATCGCGCCAGTCCTTCAGATAGGGCACCTGATCATCCGGTGCTGTGATGGCATAGCGAGCGCCAACGATCGCGGAAAAGCGTTCGGCAAGGCCGGGAGGCAAGGGGCGGGCAGGGCCGGGCTTCGGCTGGGGCAGAGACATGGCGGCATCCGGTCAGGACGAAACAGGGACGCCTCTATATCGCGGATGTGCGCGCTCGGGCAGTCGGCATGAAACATGGCCCATACGCCTTGGCTTGACTCTACTAAAATAGAATTTATCGTCTCGTATCATGGAAAAAACATCTGCCCTTGATGATGTTGTCGCCGCCAGGATCGCTGCCTTGCGGGCTGAGCGGGGATTGACGCTTGAAGGGCTGAGTGCCTTGTCTGGTGTGTCGCGAGCCATGATCTCGCGGATCGAGCGCGCTGAGGCAAGCGCAACGGCGGTTCTCTTAGCGAAGCTCGCCAATGCCTTAGGCGTAACGCTTGCCTCCTTGTTTGAGGCGGCGGACCTGCCGTCGGCGCCGCTTCGCCGTGCTCACGGGACGCCCGTACGGCGAGATCCTGCCAGCGGCTATTTGCGCCGCAATGTCGCACCAAAGGGTGTGACTGGCGTTGAGATCGTGGATGTAACCCTGCCGGCCGGCGCGCGGGTCACTTACGACAATCTCGTGCCCGTTGCCATCGAACAGGTGGTCTGGGTGATCGAGGGGCGCCTCACCATGGGTGTGGGCGACACCGTAACTGAGCTTGGGGCCGGCGATGCCCTTATCATGCGGCTCGACGAGGTGCTCGTCTTTGCCAATCCGACCGATCAATCCACCCGCTATGCCGTTGTGCTCGTTCCCTTTGGAGGCTCGCGATGATCACCGTTGCTCGTTTATCGTCCGCTGAGGCCAAGGCAGCGGTTCCAGCTCTTGCGGAGATCTTGGTCGACTGTGTCGCAGGCGGTGCCTCGGTTGGCTTCATGGCACCCTATGGGCCGGAAGCGGCGCGCGCCTTCTATGAAAAGGTCGCCGCCGATGTTGAGGCCGGTGCAGTGGCGCTTTTTGCCGCGAGCGTTGATGGACGCTATGTCGGCACGGTTCAGTTAGGGCTCGCGCTCCCGCCCAACCAGCCGCACCGGGCTGAACTTCGCAAGATGCTGGTGCATCGCTCCGCGCGCGGGCGTGGCGTTGCTTCAGCCCTGATCAGGGCAGCCGAAGCGCTCTCCAAGGACTTGGGCCGCTGGCTTATCGTGCTGGATACCGTCGCAGGCTCCGATGCGGACCGCCTCTACGCTAAGCTGGGCTGGCGGAGTTTCGGGACCTGTCCTGATTACGCGCTGTTCCCCGATGGGCCCTATTGCGACTCTACCCATTACTTTCGCGATCTGCGAGAGCCCAAAATCCCATTAAAGGCTTCGGGCGTTACCTTCCGGGATGCGACCGAGGCCGACCTTCCGGCCATTCTTGCCATCGTAAATGATGCGATCCTCAACACAACAGCGCTTTGGATCGATGATCCCGTTGATCTCGACAATCGCCGTGCCTGGTTTGAGGCGCGGCGCTCCCAAGGCTATCCGGTGATCATTGCCGAGCGTGACGGGCAGGTTGCGGGCTTTGGTTCCTATGGCGCCTTCCGCACCGGCGACGGCTACCGCAACAGTGTCGAGCATTCGATCTATGTCCGCGCCGACCTGCGCGGTCAGGGCATTGGCGCGCCGCTCCTACGCGCGCTTGAGGATATCGCGCGCGGTCAAGGCAAGCGCGCCATGATCGGCGGCGTGGAGGGGTCGAACACGGCCTCGCTTCAATTGCACCGCAAACTTGGCTTCGTCGATTCTGGGCGCCTGCCCCATGTCGGGTTCAAGTTCGGTCGATGGCTCGACCTCGTTTTCATGACAAAGGCGCTGTCGGCTTAGGCCGGCCCGTAGCGATGAAGCTCGCTGCCGTGGCGCTTCAGCCAGGCCTTGGCGAGTTCCTGCTCGGGGAACAAGTCGCCGACGATCCGCCAGAACCGCTGCGAATGGTTCATCTCGCGCAAATGGGCGACCTCATGGGCGGCGAGATAGTCGAGCACATGGGGCGGGGCGAGGATCAGGCGCCAGGAATAGTTGATGGCGCCCGTCGATGAGCAAGAGCCCCAGCGACTCGCCTGGTCCCTGATCGAGACCCGCGTGACGCCGGCGCCGAGCTTGGCGGCATGGCGGTGGGTTGCCTCGTCCAGGTCGCGCTTCGCTTCCCGCTTCAGATAGTCGAGGATGCGGCGTGAGACGAAGTCGGCGTCGCCCGCGACGTGGAGTTCCGGCCCGTCAGCGCCGGCCTCGATCCAGACCGTACCGCGTCGGTCCGTGCGGTGGACGATGATATGGGGCACGCCCCGCAAGGGGATCGTGCGTCCTGGCCCAAACTCGATCCTGTCCGGCACCTTGGCCATGCGGGTCGCGATCCAAGCGCCATGGCGCTCGGCAAAGGATTTCGCATCCGACAGACGGGAGCGCGCGGGAAGCGTCAGCACCACATCGCCAGTCGTTGTGCGGACGCGCAGCGTGAAGCGGCGGGCTTGTGCGGAGCGCCGGAGCGCCACCGCATAGGCAACGCCTTCGTGAATCACGGGGATCGTGTCCGGCTCAGGCTCGCGCTGAAACAAGCGACGGATCAGGGACATGGTTTCGCGACTGTCGAGGGATCGATGCTCATCATGCCATGCAGAGACGCGTGCTGGTTACATGCCTGACGGCTTACCCACAGCCACGACCAGCGGCTGACCATTGGCAAAGAGGCGCTTGGCGACCCGTCTCAGGTCCTCAATGGTGACAGCCTCGATGAGGCCGTTGCGGCGATCGAGGTAGTCAGGTCCGAAGCCATCCATTCGGATGCGCAGGAGGTTCCCGGCAATCGCGTTTGAGGTGTCGAACCGAAGCGCCCAGGAGCCGATGAGATAGCGCTTGGCGCTGGCAAGTTCCTCGTCCGTCGGCCCCTCAAGGCCAATACGCTTTAACTCAGCTTCGATCACCGCCAAGCTTTCGCCCGCCCGGTCATTGCGGGTTGAGGTGCCGCCAGTGACAAGGCCTGTTCCGTCGAGCGCGGTGAGGCCCGATGACACCGAATAGGCAAGGCCGCGCTTCTCGCGCACTTCGGAAAAGAGCCTGGAGGTCATGCCGCCGCCGCCCAAGATCTGGTTCAAGACAAAGGCCGGGATGAAGTCGGGGTCGTCCCGCTTTAATCCCGGCAAGCCGAACGAGATGACGGTTTGGGGCACTTCGAGCGAGATAACCCGCCGCTGGCCGGCCGCTGCCATCGTGACATCTGGCACCGGCTTCAAATCCGCTGTCTCCGGCAAGTCGCCGAAGATCGAATCAAGCGCTGTGGCCAAATCTTCGGGCGTGATGTCGCCGACGACAGCTACCTTCAAGCTCTCGCGCGCAAGGACCCGCCGATGGAAGGCGATGAGATCGGTGCGGTCGATTTTCGGCAGGCTCTCCAGCGTGCCGCCAGGACGCCGGCCATAGGGGTGGTTCGGAAAGGCTGCGGCCCAAAAGGCTTCGGACGCAATGGCGCCCGCTGATGTGGAAGAGCGACGCAAGCCCGCTAGCATGGTCTGGCGAGTGCGGTCCAAGGGCTCTTGGTCAAAGCGCGGTGCCGTAATCGCCAGACGCAGGAGCTCGAAGGCCTCTGCGCGATGTTCGCTCAACATGCGCACGGAGCCGCCGAAGGTATCGCGACCGGCCGAGAACGAGAGCGAGATCGCGCGCTCTTCCATGCGCTCATGGAACGCCTTCGTGTCCATGTCGCCGGCACCTTCGTCCAGCATGGCGGCGGTGAGTGCTGCGACACCGGGCTTTTCGGCATCATCCTGTGCCGAGCCACCGCGCACGGCAAAGTCGAGGGCGATGATGGGCAGATTGCTCTGCCGGACGAGCCACGCCTCAATGCCGCGCTTCGAGACAACGCGTTCGATCCGCGATGTGGCGGCGGCGTCTGCAGAGGATGGAAGAAGCGCTACGGTCATGAACGCGAACACCGGAACCAGGAAAAAGGCGCGACGGGACAGACGGTTCATGGTCAGCCCTCACGTACGAGTTCGCCGGTCACGGCGCGGGAGAGATCAAGGGCTTGGCGCGCTGCTACCATGACATCGTCACGGGTAACCCTGCGAATGCGGTTTGGCCAGTCCTGCAGGTCTTGGATAGTAGCACCCGAGACAAGCGATGAGCCATACATCCGCGCCATGCTCTGTTGGCTGTCTTGAGAAAAGATCGAGTCGGCCACAAGGCGCGTCTTTGCGCGGGTTAGTTCGGTTTCGGTGATCCCGTCTTGCACAACGGGCGCAATCACTTCGGCAATGGCTACTTCCAGCCGGCCAAGGCCGATGCCCGCGCGCGGTGAGGCAAACAGGCCAAACCGACCCTCGCCAAGCGCGCCGCCGGAGTAAAATGCACCCGCATTGGCAGCAATGCCTTTTGCGGTCACGAGGGCGGAGTAGAGCCGGCCATTAGGGTTGGAGCCCAGGATATGGCCGAGCACATCGAGCGCTTCGGCTTCACCGGGCTTACCCGTGGCATAGGAGGGTACGACGACAGCGTGAGACAGGCTGGGCTGAGCGACCCTGCGATCGGCGAGTTGGACCCGCTCTGCCGTGGTCCGTGCCGTCATGCGCGGGCGCGAGCGCGAACTGATTGCGGGGTTCGCCGGTGTTTGGCCGTAGGTCGCTTCAGCAAGGCGAATGACGTCGGCAGGGGCCACGTCGCCCGCCACCACCAGCACCGCGTTATTGGGAGCGTAGTGACGCCGGTAGAAAGCAAGGGCGTCTTCCCGATTCAAGGCGCGGATTTCATTTTCCCAGCCAATGATCGGAATGCCGTAGGGATGGTCGCGCCAAATGGCCGCTGACATCCGCTCGCCGAGCCTTGCGCCGGGATCGGAGTCAGTACGGCTTCGGCGCTCCTCGAGCACCACTTCACGCTCGGGCGCCACGACCTCATCGGTGATCACGATATTGGTCATGCGGTCGGCCTCAAAGGCCATCATGCTGGCCAGATGCTCGCGCGCGACCCGTTGGAAATAGCCGGTATAGTCATAGGAGGTGAAGGCGTTCTC
>JBAWYY010000194.1:0-5658 GCA_037143285.1 Alphaproteobacteria bacterium
CAACGCATTTCGAGGGCGTCTCCCGCTCGCTTGGGCCGGGCCTCTTGCTGGCGGGTGCCGTCTCGGTTGCCGCCTTACAGGTGGAGCCGCTCGTAAAAGCCGTGACCCAGGGCCGCTTCGTCCTGCCAACCATGGTGATCGCGCTCATCATCGGCATCGCGCTGAACAGCCTCGCATCTCGCCCGATGTTCGAGCCGGGCCTCACCTTCGCGGTGAAGAAGTTGCTCCGCTGGGCCATTGCGCTCTTAGGCGTGCGTATCGCGCTTTCCGACATCCTCGGCCTCGGCCTCGGCACATTGGTGTTGGTAATAGCCTCCATGGTCGCGACCATCGTCACCGCGATGTGGCTTGCCCGACGTCTCGGTCTTGCCGATGGCTATGGCGCCCTTGCGGGAGCAGCCACGGCGGTCTGCGGCGCCTCGGCCACCTTGGCGACCACTACCGTCGTGCCGAATTATCCGACCAAGGACGCCGACACCGCCTTCACGGTGGTAGCCGCCAATGCCGTTTCGACCCTCGTGATGCTCGCTTATCCGCCGCTGGCCGCGGCCCTTCATCTCGACCCCACCGACACCGGCATCCTCCTCGGCGCCACCATCCACGACATGGCCCAGGTGGTGGGCGCGGGTTATGCGGTCTCGGACCCCGTGGGCAACACGGCCGTGGTGGTGAAGCTCTTCCGGGTCTTCCTCCTCCTGCCCGTCGTGCTCGCCATCGGCTGGTGGTTTGTCAGGAGCGGCGGCCATTCGGGCGCGGCAAAAGTGCCGGTTCCCGTCTTTGCGCTGGTCTTTTTGGCCCTTGTCATCGTCAATTCCATCCTTCCCGGCATCAGCGCCCTGGCGCCGACCTATGCCCTCATCAAGGGCTGGCTGGTGATGCTGTCCAATGCAGGCCTTCTCATCGCCATCGCAGCCCTTGGGCTTGGGACGTCACTTGCCGCCATCCTATCCATCGGCTGGCGCCATGTCGCGGTGTTCATGGGCGCGACCTTCGTGCTCCTCGCCCTTGTCGCCGGCACCCTCCTGATCACCTGAGGCCCGATATGGCTGACATCGTCATCGCCGAATTCATGGATGAGGCAGCCGTTGCCGCCCTCGCCGCTGACTTCCACGTCCTCTACGACAAAGGCCTCGTCGACCGCCCGGCCGACCTTGCCCGCGAGATCAAAGCGGCCCGCGCCCTTATCGTCCGAAACCGCACCCAAGTGCGTGGGTCCCTCCTCGCCGCAGGTGACGCCCTTGAGGTGGTGGGCCGCCTTGGCGTCGGCCTCGACAATATCGACACCGCCGCCTGCTCGGCCCGAGGGATCACCGTCATCCCCGCGACCGGGGCGAACGATATCTCGGTGGCGGAATGGACGCTCACCACCATCCTCATGCTGATGCGTGGGGCCTATGCCGCGAGCACGGAGGTGGCCGCAGGCCTCTGGCCGCGCGAACGGCTCATGGGCCGCGAAATCCATGGAAAGACGCTGGGATTGGTCGGTTTCGGCTCGATTGCCCGGGAAACCACGCCGCGCGCTCAAGCCTTTGGCATGACCGTGATCGCGGCCGACCCCCATATCGCCCCGTCCGATCCCGTCTGGTCGCGCCTCAATGTCCGCCCGGTCTCGCTCGACACCCTGGTCGCGGAAGCCGACGCCATCAGCCTCCACGTGCCCCTGACCGAGACGACCCGGGGCCTCTTCAACGCAGCCCGGATCGCCGCCATGAAGCCCGGCGCGGTGCTGGTCAATGCCGCCCGCGGCGGGGTGGTGGACGAGCGCGCGGCCTTTGAGGCGGCAGCTCAAGGGAGGATCGGCGGGGTCGCGCTCGACGTCTTCGAGACCGAGCCCTTGCCGGCGATCACGGGCTTCGCGCCCCATCCCAACATCATCCTCACCCCCCACATCGCGGGGGTCACGCGGGAGAGCAATGTCCGGGTCTCCGGCCTCATCGCCGAGAAAGTCGCGGCGGCCTTGAGGGACAGGGGCTAATCATTTCGCCGACTAAGGGAACTTGCACAAACCTGCACATCAAAATCGAGATTTGTGCAAAGCGTGCAATGATGTGCAACGGCTCATTACGCATGGAAACCATAACACAAACCGTCGCTCAAGAAAACTTGTCCAACAAATCCTGATCACATTCACTGTACTGCGGGGAATGTGCGTATGGCCTGCGACAAAAGCCGGTAGCAGACTATAGGCTATCAGGGGAGGCTCGTCATCTTCGATAGGACTGCACGGCACATGATTACCGCTCTAGCAGTGCTGCGCATGGCTCTTTCAAAGACGACGCTGGTGACTTTCCGCTTCGCCGCTTGTTTTTAGGGTGCTCGATGGGTCACGGTCGCTTCAGCCTCTCGCGGCGAGTCGTTTTGGCCGGCATCGCGGCTCCGTTTGTTGGCGCCGGCCGCTCCCTTGCCGGACAGATTAAAGCGATTGAGCGTGACATCGCCGCGCCAGCCTTGTCGCTGCCGCTCTTGAGTGGGGGACTTGCAAGCCTCGATAGCTTTCCCACACAGCCGGTGATCGTGGCGTTTTGGGCGACCTGGTGTGTGCCCTGCCGCGCCGAACTTCCGGCGCTATCGCGCCTGAATGACAGCCAGATGGTTAGGGTCTTCGCTGTGAATGCCGGGGAACCTGAAGCACGGATCGCACCCTTCGTCGACAGGATCGGCCTCCAAACCCTGCCGATCGTGATCGATCCCCATCGGCGCGCCATGGTGGACTGGCGGGTGACGGCGCTGCCAACCGCTTACATCGTCGGACCCGACCGTCGGATCAAGTTTTTGGTTCTCGGCGACATCGACTGGGAATCGGACGCGGTTCGAGACCAGATTGCAGCGCTTCAATCATGACGCGTTCAGCAGCAGAACAAGGGATCAAGGCAGTGACGTCACGTCGCGAGAAGGGACGGAAGATGGCCTATCGACAAGGACTTAAGCAGGCGATCGCAGTGGTCTTCACAGCTAGCGGCCTCATCGCACATCCAGCCGGCGCGAATGAACGTGTGCAGATCACCGGCGAGATCATCGATACCTGGTGCTATCTGTCCGGCGTCATGGGCGGTCCAGACGCAGTCGTGGGTTCGGCCCATCACACCTGTGCGGTCTGGTGTGCTGCGGGCGGTATCCCTGTCGGTCTCTTAGGCGAGGACGGCAAGCTCTACATGGTTTTGAAACTTGAGGGCGCCGGGACCGTGGCGGGTGGCGAACGTATCCTGTCGATCCAGAGCCATAAGGTTACCGCCGATGGTCAGCTCTATCTGCGCGACGGCCTGAATTATCTGATTGTCGACAAGGTGGTGGCTGATGCAGGCATCACCGTTCGAAATCACGAAGACTTTGGCGTTGTTCCCCCGACAAGCCTGCCCGACGCTGAAATCGAGAGATTGAAGAAGCCATGACATTGTCCCCTCTCCGCAGAAAGATGTCGTTGGCCGTCCTGTTCATCGCGGCTTTGACGATGAATGCTGGCGCCCAGGAACCCAAGAGCCAAGCGGAAAGCTGGGGACTGCAGAACGAGGCGGCGACCGTCGTATCGGGTCGTGTCGTCGATATGGTCTGCGAACTAGCGAAAGATTGTCCGCCACAGTGCGGCGCCGGCACGCGCCAATTGGGTATTCTGACCCCTGCGGGAAAGCTGGTTCTGGTGGTGAAAAACAGCCAGCCATTGTTTACCGGCGCGGTGCCCGATTTGCTCCCCTATTGCCAGAAGCTTGTTGATGTCGATGGGCTGATGACGGGCGACGACAACACCCGAGTGATGCAGGTTCAGTTGGTTCGCGAGCAGGGCGCAACGGCCTGGAACCGGACGGAATTGTGGACGCGGCAGTGGCAGAGCCGCAATCCTACCCTCGCCCCTATGGCCGAGGAATGGTTTTACCACGACCCCCGCGTGATCAAAGAAATTGAGCAGCGAGGCTATCTCGGCCTCGGCAATGCGGCTGATCGTGAGTTTGCCCGTACGCGGTGAGACGGAATGCCGCCGATCAAGCAGGTCCACAGTTGAAAAGGTCTGGTGATGACACGAAGCCCTGGCACCCATACGCCCCCTGATGTTCGCGCGGTCGGTGTCGCCGTGAGGACCGCAGCCCTCGCAGTCCTTTGTCTAGGCGGGCTTGCGCTGCACGCCCAAGCCTTCGCCCATGACGGTCATTCGCACACACGCCCCCGACCGAAAGCTGAGGCTGCTCGACAAGAGCAGCCTGCGCCGGCGCCGGCTGCCGCGTCTTCTGCACGGCCCGCCACAGCGCCAATCACGGCGCCGGTCGTCCAGCCGGCGGCCTTGCAAACCACGCCCGACCAATTCTTGGGCGGACAGATCGGCGGCGATTTCGTTCTCACCGACCAGAATGGACAGCGCCGCCAGCGCAGCGATTTCGCCGGGCGCAATGTCCTGTTGTTTTTTGGTTATGCGAATTGCGAATCCATTTGTTCAGCAGCAATTCCCTTGATGTCGCAAACGCTTGATCAGCTCGGCGATAAGGGTAAGGGGATCGATCTTGTCCTCATCACGGTCGACCCAGAGCGGGACACACCGGAGGGCTTGCGCGAGGGGATGGCCAAATATGACCCGCGTTTCATCGGCCTCACCGGCTCGCGCGAAACGCTGGAGCCGGTCTGGCGTTCGTTTCAGATCAGCACGAAGGAAGTGGCGCGCGATTGGCTGGACCAGCCGATCCTCGCCCATGGCAGCTTCATCTATCTCCTCGGCCCCCAGGGTGAAGTGAAAACCCTGCTGCCGCCGATCTTCAGCCCACAGCAACTGAGCGCCATCATCCGCACCTATCTTCAGTGACAGCGTGTGCGAGGTTTGGCATCTGTCCATCGCTGCAAGGGCGAGAGATGTCGAGATCGAAGGCGGGAAGTTCTGCGCTCGTCGCCGTTACCGGTCTGAATGACCTGAGCTTATGAGGTTAGATCCTAGGTTTAAGCTCACTCGGTATAGAGTATATCTGTCATCATAAAAGACCATTGATTTTCGTCGAGATCGTCATGCTGAGCCTGCCCGCCAATAGTCTTGTCTATGCGATCTCCGCTTTGGTCGTCGTGTTTGCCGGCCACATGGCTTGGGCCCTCGCCCGAGCTGATCGCGCCAATGCCTTTGGACGCGCAGGGTTCACCGTCATCGGGATCGGGCTGGTGTTAGCCGTCATCTATGGCCATACGCCGCCGCTCACGACATTGCGGGCCGATACTTTCTTCGTTCTGCCGGTGATGATCGTGTCGGTGATCCTCTATTTCGTGGCGATGGGTGCAACAGCGCGCGGGCAGCGCTATTTTAAGGAAGCCGCCCTTCAACCGATCATCACCACCTATCTCTGGCGGACGGTCTTCGGCAGTGGTCTCTTGATCCTCGGGCTGTCGGGCGGCCTGCCGCCGGCCTTTTTCTGGTCCGCAGCCTTTGGGGATATTGCCGTCGGTCTCTGGGCGCTTGCGATCCGGGCCCGCCTCCCCTCGGTGTCGGGGCTTGAACTCAGGGCTTGGAACAGTCTCGGCCTTTTAGACCTGCTCCATGTTCTGACGTTGGGCGCTCTCAATCTCAATGCCTTTTATGGCGCTAACCCGCAGATTGCCCCGTTGACCCTTTTGCCCATTTTCGGGGTGCCGCTGTTCATTGCCACGCATATCCATCTCTACCGAACGATCGCGGCTCGTTCGGCTCGTTGAGGG
>JBAWYY010000195.1:0-5652 GCA_037143285.1 Alphaproteobacteria bacterium
CAAGCAATCGTCGCAGCCATAGATGCGATTGCCCATGGCGGCGCGAAATTCCCGGGGGATCGGGCCCTTATGCTCGATGGTCAGATAGGACAGGCAGCGGCGGGCATCGAGTTGATAGGGCGCGGGGAAAGCGCTTGTCGGGCAGATATCGAGGCAGGCCCGGCACGAGCCGCAATGGTCCACCTCCGGCTCATCCGGATTAAGCGCGATCGCGGTTAGGATCGCGCCCAGAAACAGCCAGGACCCAAACTCCCGCGAGACGAGATTGGTGTGCTTGCCCTGCCAGCCCAACCCTGCAGCGGCCGCCAGCGGCTTTTCCATGAGCGGTGCCGTATCAACGAAGACCTTCAGGTCCGTGCCGGTTTCGGAGGCCAACCAGCCGCCGAGTTCCTTCAGCTTGCCCTTGATGACATCGTGATAGTCGTCGCCCCGCGCATAGACCGAGAGAAGACCGCGATCCCTAGCGGCCAAGCCGTCCAAGGGGTTCTCGTCCGGTCCATAATTGAGCCCGAGCATCACAACGCCATGGGCCTCAGGCCACAGCACGCGCGGGTCGCTGCGTCGCTCCTGGGTCTCAGCCATCCACCCCATGGAGCCGTGGTGGCCGGCCTCAAGGAAGGCCGCAAGACGTGCGGGCGCAAGCGGGATCGCGTCTGGCACCGTAAACCCAAGGGTGGAGAAGCCAAGTGCGGTTGCCCGCGCGGTGATCGCCGCCTTCAGGGCAGCCGGATCACTCAGAAGTCGAGATCGGCGTAGCTCGCGCTCGCGGGCATTCCCGCCACCCGATCGGCGAGCAACAGGCGGAACGACGGGCGTGATTTCACCCTCGCGTACCATTCCTTTGCTGCCTCGTTCTCCGCCCACGGCACATCGCCCAGATAGTCGGCGACCGACAGATGCGCGGCCGCAGCCAGATCGGCATAGGTCATCTCGGGGCCTGCGAGCCAATCTTTTTTCGCGGCAAGCCAACCCACATAGCTCAGGTGATAGCGGATATTGGCGCGTGCCGCACGGATGGCGCCGGTATCGGGCGCCCCGCCGCCGACATCGACGCTCATGAAGCGCTTGTCGATCTTCTCGACCTGCAGGAGCCCAGAGACCTCTTCGAAGAATTTGCGCACGAACCAATGGACGAGCCGGCGCACTTCCACCCGCGCCCTCGGATCCTCCGGCATCAGGGGCCGCTCGGCTGCAAGCGTCTCATCGAGATAGGCGATGATCACCTCAGCGCCGGGAACGACGGTGCCGTCCTCGTCAATGAAAACAGGTGTCGTGCCTTCCGGGTTAAGGCGCAGGAAATCCTCGCGCCGCTCCCAGGGCTTTTCTTCAATCAGCGTCACATCCAGCCCGCGCTCGGCGAGCACAAGCCGCACAAGGCGTGATTGGGGGCAAAAGGGCCTGTGGTAAAGGGTCAGTGCCATTGCGCTCGAAAAGGCAGGACGGCTATGGCGTTTCCATGGCGTCGGAGGTGGGACATAGCCATGACCGTGCCGCAGGGCAAGGACCGTCATGGACAGCCCTGCCGTGTGGGATGGGCCATTTCATGGCGTCCCGCGATCATGCTTAACGCTTCCTAAAACATCGCGGGTGTTTGGTTGGTCGATCACGTGAGGAGGCATGGCAATGGATGTGCTGCATCTGGCCAAGGCGCTGGCACTGGGCGTTCTTGAAGGCGCGACCGAGTTCATCCCGGTTTCCTCCACCGGCCATCTGATCATTTTCGGCCATTTCCTGCGGTTCGACGATCCCGGCGCCACCTTCAAGGTGGTCATCCAATTGGGCGCGATCTTCGCGATCATGTCGGTCTATTTTATCAAGCTCCTCGGCGTCGTGCTCTGTATCCCCACCGACGCTTGGGCCAGGCGATTCGTCGCTTCCGTTCTGGTCGCCTTTCTGCCCGCCATGCTGCTGGGCGCTCTTCTCCATTCCAAGATCAAGGCGGTGTTCGAACAGCCGGCCTGGGTCTGTATCGCGCTCATTGTCGGCGGGGTGATTCTGCTCTTCGTCGACCGGATGAAGTTTCAGCCGACCGAGACCAATGCCTTCCGCTTTCCGCCCCTGATGGCGCTGAAGGTCGGGGCCTTTCAGTGTCTCGCGCTCTTTCCCGGCGTCTCGCGCTCAGGCGCGACCATTGTCGGCGCCATGATGCTGGGGGCGGACAAGCGCGCGGCGGCGGAGTTCTCATTCTTCTTGGCCATGCCCACCATGGCCGGCGCCTTCGCCTATGATCTTTACAAGAACCACAAGCTGCTCGACCTCGGCGATGCCGCAGCCATCGCCATCGGCTTTGCGGCAGCCTTTCTATCCGGCCTCTTCGTGGTCAAATGGCTGCTGGATTATGTCAGCCGCCACGGCTTCGCCTTGTTCGGCTGGTGGCGCATCATTGTCGGGTCCTTGGGCCTGATCGGGCTCTACGTGGTGGGTTGAGCGCTCTCGGCTCCTCTAGACCCCACGGTGCGGCTCGGCACTTCCGCTGGGTCAGGCGCTGCCGCGTTAACGCGATAGTTGCTTCTCAATGGCATGATCCTTGCCTGACAGCCTTGTCGGGACTATGACGGCAAGGTTAGCCCCTCGAGAGCGAGCCAGCCGGAACCCTGATGGCCCTGTCTGCGAAATTGGAAATGCGCGTCGGCCAGTCGCTGGTCATGACGCCTCAGCTGATGCAGGCGATCAAGCTCCTGCAGCTGTCCAATCTCGATCTCGTCACCTATGTCGAGCAGGAACTAGAGAAGAACCCGCTTCTCGAGCGCCAGGATACGCCCCCCGTCGACGCGCCCGTGCCGGGCGAGGGCAATGAAGGCGACACCCGGATTGACGGCGCCGATGCCGTTGCCGGCGACTGGCTCGGCGAGACGCTGGAGACGAGCCGCACGGCCATCGAAGAGCGGCTCGACACCGACCTTGAGAATGTCTTCCCCGACGACAAGGGTCTCGACGTCAAACGCGCCGATGCAGCGCCAGATCCGATGACCTCGTCATGGGCCAATGTGGGCTCCGGCGGCCGCGACGAGGACGACTACAATCTCGAAGCCTTCGTCTCGCGCGATGTCACGCTTCCAGACCATCTTGCCAATCATCTCGCCATGGCCGTCTCCGTGCCAAGCGACCGCATGATCGGGCAGATGATCATCGATGCGATTGATGACGCGGGCTATCTCACCACCACGACGCAGGATATTGCTGATCGCCTCGGTGCTGAGATTGAGGATGTCGAATGTATCCTCGAGATCATTCAGGGCTTCGACCCCCCGGGCATCGGCGCCCGCTCGCTTGCCGAATGTATCGCCATTCAGCTGCGCCATCTCGATCGCTTCGATCCCGCCATGCGCAAGCTGGTGGCCAATCTCGATCTTCTGGCCAAGCGCGATTTCTCGCAGCTCAAAAAGATCTGCGGCGTCGATGACGAAGACCTCTCCGACATGGTCGCTGAGATCCGCAGGCTCGATCCGAAGCCGGGCCTTGCCTTCGGCTTCTCGCCCATCCAGCCGCTGGTGCCCGATGTGATGGTGCGCGCTGGCCCCGATGGCGGCTGGATCGTCGAGCTCAACACTGAAACGCTGCCCAAGGTGCTGGTCAACCAGACCTATTATTCGCGCATCTCCAAGACCACCAAGAGCGACACCGAGAAGTCCTTTCTCGCAGACGCGCTTCAGACCGCCACCTGGCTCACCCGCGCGCTCGACCAGCGCGCCCGCACGATTCTGAAGGTCGCGACCGAAATCGTGCGTCAGCAGGACGCCTTCTTTGCCGAGGGCGTGCAATCGCTGCGGCCGTTGAACCTGAAAACCATCGCTGATGCCATCAGCATGCATGAATCGACCGTCTCTCGGGTCACCTCCAACAAGTCCATGGCGACCCCGCGCGGCATTTTCGAGATGAAATATTTCTTCACCTCGGCCATCGCCAGCGCCGAGGGCGGCGAAAGCCACTCGGCTGAAGCTGTGCGTTGGCGGATCAAGCAGATGATCGACGGGGAGGGGCCAGACGATGTGCTCTCCGATGACGCCATCGTCGACCGTCTACGCGAGGCCGGCATCGATATCGCCCGCCGCACGGTTGCTAAATACCGGGAAGCGCTTCGCATCCCGTCATCCGTACAGCGTCGGCGCGAGAAACAGGCCATCGCCGTCTGACGCCTCGTGGGTCGCGAGCTCGCAAGGCGGGTGCGAAACGGATTGACTTGATCCGTAACCCTCCGTAGGTCTCGCGGATAGACTTTGGGGATCGGGTCCAGCGCGGGGGAAAAGCGGTGGACCCATAATGAGCGGAGGAGCCTCATGGCTCTGCGCGTTTCGGGGAAGAATTTCGACATCGGCGAGGCTCTGCGCCAGCGGGTCACTGATCGGGTGTCGGAAGCGACCAAGCGTTTTATGGATGGCCGCGTCAGTGGCCAGGTGACCATCGACAAGGAAGCCCACGGCTTTCGCTCGCATGTGGTGCTGCACCTGCCCACCGGCTCCACCTTACAAGGCGAGGCCTTCGCGTCCGATGCTCATCAGGCCTGCGATGGTGCCATCGACCGCGTCGAGAAGCGCCTCAAGCGCTACAACGAGCGGCTGAAGAGCCGAGCCGGTACGGCGCCGCCCGCGCTGCCGGAAGCAGCGACCTATGTGATCGAGGCGCCCGATGACGAGGATCACGACGTCGATCCCGGCGGGTTCGAGCCGGTCATCATCGCGGAATCAACAGCCAAACTGCGTCAGATGACGGTGGCGGAAGCTGTGATAGAATTGGATCTGACCGGGGCCCGCGTCATGGTGTTTCGCCATGCCGGCCACGGTCGGGTGAATTTTGTGTATCGGCGTGCCGATGGCCATGTGGGTTGGGTCGATCCGCCCGTGGTGTCGCCTGACAGTGCAGCATGAGGCAAAGCGTTTCATGACAGCAGTCATGGCATCGTCATTGCTTATCGGTTATTCGACGCCGAATCTTTAGTCCACCTGCTACCCCGGAAGGCTCTTATGCCGCTCTCCGACATCATCGCTCCCGACGGGATCATCCCGAACCTGCGTGTCAGCTCCAAGCGGCAAGTGCTGCAGGAGATCGCGCGGCGCGCGGCGTTGGTCGCCAATCGCTCCGAGCGTGAGATTTTCGATACGCTGAACGAGCGTGAGCGGCTGGGTTCCACAGGCGCCGGCAACGGCATCGCGTTTCCCCACGGCAACCTGCCGCGCCTTGAGCGCCTTATCGGGCTGTTCGCAAGGCTTGAGACGGCGGTTGAGTTCGATGCCATCGACGGCCAGCCGGTCGACCTCGTCTTCGTGCTGCTGGCGCCCGAAGGTGCCGGTGCCGACCACCTCAAGGCGCTGTCGCGCATCGCGCGGCTGACGCGGGATCCCGTCAATCTCCAGCGTTTGCGGGCTGCTCGCGACGAAAACGACCTCAAGGCCGCTCTCGCCGTGCCGGTGACATCGAACGCGGCGTGACCCAGCCCATTGCTTTCGAACATTGTCTGAAGCTGATCCTCTCGCTTGATCAGCGCCGACCCGTGGCCTCAGCGCCTCGGCGCCTGGACGGGCTGTTTCGCGATCTCTCGCGTTTCAAGCCGGAACGCCCGGCTTACGAAATCCAGGATCTGATCTGGGCGATTTGGACCAATCATCCCAACAAAGACGCCGATGAGGCGATGGAACAGGCGATCCGCGCCATCGC
>JBAWYY010000196.1:0-5638 GCA_037143285.1 Alphaproteobacteria bacterium
ATCGCGTGCGGCTCGCCAATGGCGCGGTCTGGTCCATTGCGAGCCGCCGCGCCTTCTCGGTCGGCGATCCCGTCGTGGTCTCGGTCCGGCCCGAGCAATTGTGGCTGACGGACACGCCGGGCGATGACCGTTTCCCCGTTCACCTCACCTTGAGCCTGCCCATTGGCGGCGACCTCATCCACGACGTCTCGTCGACCACTGGCGATACCTTGAAAGTGGCCGCAGCGCGGCGTCCCGGCGCGCCGGCCATGACCCCTGGCGCGCACATCTGCGCGCTCAGCCCCCACGCCAAACCCAGCCTTTTTCCTCGGCCAGATGCATGACGCGGAATGCCGCAACCCAACAGGAGACTGCCATGACCTCACTGTCTCGTCGTAAACTCATGATCGGCGCCGGTGCGCTCGGCATGGCCGGCGCCATGCCCGGCCGCGCCCGCGCCTCCGGCAGCATGACGGCTGCCATCTATCCCGGCACCTGGGAAGATGCCTATCGCGCGGTCGTCGCCCCCGCCCTGAAGAAATCGGCCAATATCGACGTGGCCTTTGACTCGCTCTTCGCGGTCGACCAGGTCGCCAAGGTCCGCGCCGCCCGCGGCGTCCCCTCGTTCGACTGCTTCGTGCTCGATCCCGGTCCTGCGGCGGCTGCCATGCAGGCTGGCCTCTTCGAGCCGATTGATGCCTCCAAGCTCACCAATGCCCCGAAGGTGCCGACCGGCCTCATCACCTCCCACGGCGTCACCTGCAACGCTCAGGTCGTGGGCTTTGCCTATAACCCCAAGAAGTTCCCGACCCCGCCGAAGTCCTGGACCGACCTTCTGTCCGGCGCCTTCGTCGAGCGTCTCGGCCTCACCGGCTTCCAGACCACTTTCGGCACGGTGTCGCTGATCGAAATGTGTAAGGCGCTGGGCGGTTCGGAAGCCAATATGGAACCGGTCTTCGTCGAGTTGAAGAAGATCGTGTCGAAAGTGGCCGCTGTGGCAGCTCCCGCCGCCATGCCGGGCCTGTTCCAGCAGGGCCAGATCGACGTGATGTATACCAACACCAACACGGTCGCGATCCTGAAGGACCGTGGCGTCGATATCGCCTTCGCTCAGCCCTCCAGCGGCGCCATCACGTTCCGCACGACGCTCCACATCGTCAAGGGCTCGGACAATATCGCCAATGCCCACAAGTACATCGACACTGCCATTTCGGCGGAGGTTCAAAATGTGCTCCAGGCCAAGCCCTATAACCTCATCCCCATCAACAATGACGTGAAGCTGGTCGATACCATCGACATCAAGTCCTTGGACGAGCTGTCAAAAATGGTTGTGCATGATTGGACCCGGATCAATCCGCAGCGCGCGGCCTGGATCGAGCGGTTCAACAAAGAAATCACGAAGTAAGGCGCTTCAGCCATGGCGGGTGCGGCAGTGGCAGGTCCGGCGGCAGCCGGCGGGGTGTTTCGCGAGAGCGTCGATTGGCGCCTCGCGGCTCCGTTGGGGCTGACCTATCTGATCTTCTTCGCCGCACCCTTCTTCGTGCTTTTGGGCATCAGCTTCTTCAACGATATCGACTTGACCGAGCCCGGCGTCGGCAGCTGGGTCAAGTTCTACACCGACCCCTTCTATCTCAAGGTGATCTTCGACACTTTGAAGCTCGGCGTCTTCGCGGTGATCGCGACAACGATCTTGGCCTATCCCTTGGCCCTGGCGTTTCGGGCGGCAAGCCCGCGCATGCAGCAGGTGCTCCTCTTCATCATCCTGATGCCGCTCCTGACCTCTGTCGTCATCCGCACCTTCGCTTGGATCGTGATCCTGGCGCGCGAGGGCGTGGCGAACCAGATGCTGATGGGTCTCGGTCTCACCTCCGCCCCCCTCAATCTCCTACAGACCGAGCTTGGCCTCGTCATCGCGCTGACCCAGATCGAAATGCCGCTGATGCTGCTGCCGCTGCTCACCGTCATGCGCCAGATCGATCCCAATCTTGTGGACGCCTCCCGCGCGCTCGGCGCCTCCAAATGGCGCACCTTCTTTCGCGTGGTGCTGCCGCTTAGCCTGCCCGGTTGGATCGCGGGCGCAACCCTTGTCTTTGCCTCCGCCTGTACGGCCTTCATTTCCCAGTCGGTGATCGGCGGCGCCAGGCTCGTCTACCTGCCCTCGCTCATCTGGCAGCAGTGGGTGGTGGTCTATAACTGGCCCTTCGCGGCGGTGGCCTCCTTGACCCTGCTCTTCACCGTTCTCTCCGGCATCATGTTGCTCAGCGTCTTCGGACGCTTTGCCAAGACGAATTGAGGGGCGAGCCCATGTCCCAGCGCCAAACGCCCGCCGATATCAGCTACACCATCACCGTCGGCGTGCTGGTTGCCATCGGCATCCTCATTCTGGTGGGTCCTGTCATCATCGTGGTGGTGACGTCGTTCACGACCTCCGCCTCGCTCCGTTTCCCGCCGCCGGGCTTCTCCATCAGGTGGTATACGGCGCTCTTTGATCCCGTCGCCTCAGCCCCCATTCACCGCGCCGCCGGCAACAGCCTCTGGGTCGCAAGCCTTGCAACCGTCATTGGCGCGATGATGTCGGTTCTGGCAGCACTCGCCATTACCCGGGTCTCCCGGCCCTCGGCACGGGCGCTGGAGGCAAGCTTCCTCTCGCCCCTCGTGCTGCCGACACTCAGCTATGGCCTCGCCTCCCTCATGTTCTTCTCCATGTTGGGTCTTCGGCCCAATCTGAACATGCTAATCGCCGGCCATCTCGTGGTGATCGCGCCCTTCATTTTCCGCACGACGCTTGCAAGCCTTACCCAGCTCGACCCCGCTTTGCTTGAGTGCTCGTCGAGCCTTGGGGCTAGCCGCTTCTACGCCTTCCGCCGTATCACCTTGCCCTTGATCGCACCGGGCATTGCGGCTGGATCCTTCCTCGCCTTCGTCGCCTCCATGGACAATGTGCCTGTTTCGCTGTTTCTCGCGACCGCGCGCACCAGCATGCTGCCCATCCGCATGTGGGGCATGATGGAGACGACGCTCGACGTCCGCATTGCGGCGATTGCCGGCGTGGTGATCGTCACAACCCTAATCTTGATGCTGGTCATGGATCGCCTGACCGGCCTCACCAAACGCATGAGCATGTGAGGACCCCCGGATATGTCGAGCTATGATCGCGACCTCGTCGGCTATGGCGCCAATCCCCCCGATCCGAAATGGCCGGGCGGCGCCCGCGTCGCCATCAATTTCGTGATGAACTACGAGGAGGGGTCGGAACCCTCCATCCAGGATGGCGAGGGCTTCACTGAAACCGGCCTCACCGAGATCAACGGTATCGATACCGGGGTTAAGGGTCGCGACCTCGCGGGCGAGGGTATGTTCGCCTATGGCAGCCGCGTCGGGTTTTGGCGCCTCATGCGCTTGTTCCAGGAGCGCGGTCTGCCCATGACCGTCTATGGCTGTGCACTGGCCATTGAGCGCAACAAAGAAGCAGCCGCCGCCATCAAGGCCTCAGGCTTTGACTGCTGCAGCCACGGCTGGCGTTGGGTGAAGCACTATCTCCTCAGCGAAGAGGAGGAGCGCGAGCATATCGCCAAGGCGATTGCCTCCTTGAAGGAGACCCTCGGCGAGCGCCCGCTCGGCTGGTACTGCCGCTATGGGCCGAGCGTGAACACCCGCCGGCTGGTGGTGGAGGAGGGCGGCTTCCTCTACGATTCCGACGCCTATGACGACGAGCTGCCCTATTGGAAAGTAGTCTCAGGCAAGCCGCATCTGGTGGTGCCCTATTCCCTCGTCCACAACGATTCAAAATTCGGCAGCGGCCAATTCGCCACCTCGGCCGACTATTTCGAATGGCACAAAGACGCCTTCGACATGCTCTATGCCGAGGGCAAAACGGCGCCGAAAATGATGTCGGTCGGCCTTCACATGCGCCTCATCGGCCACCCCGCCCGTGCGGCAGGGCTCGCCCGCTTCCTCGACTATGTGAAGAGCCATGAGTGAGTGTGGATCACCCGCCGTCTCGACATCGCGCGCCATTGGCACGCGACCCACCCCTTTCAGGGCAAAGCCTCATGAACGGGCATGAGTTGATCGTCGCCTTAGGGCCGAAGCTTTATCGCATCGAGCGGCCCTTCGGCTCCTGGCCCACCAATGCGGGCTTCGTCACCGACGTGACGGTGGATAGCAGCGGCCATGTCTTCGTCATGCTGCGCCATGATTCGAAGACCCAGCCCGACCATCCCCGCGTCATCGAGCTTGATCCGAGGGGGGGCTATATCAGCGCCTTCGGCGGCACTGATATCGCTGACGCTCACCTCATGACCTTTGATGCAAGCGACCGCCTATGGGTGGTCGACCGCGACATGCATGAGATCATCACCTTCTCCCGCACCGGCGAGCGCCTCGGTGGCATCGGCACACGCGGCGGGCCGCTGAAGCCCTTCAATCACCCAAGCGACGTCTCCGTCTCCGCCTGGGGCGATATCTATGTCTCCGACGGCTATGCCGCGAGCCTCGTCCATCGCTTCGCAGCCGATGGCCGCCATCTCAGTTCCTGGGGCGGGCTTGGGCCCGCTCAAGGGCAGTTCGGCGAACCCCACTCGCTCTGGACCTTCGCCGATGGCCGGGTCGTGGTGATCGACCGCATCCACAATCGCGTTCAGGTCTTCGATCGCGAGGGCAAGTTCCTGACCGAATGGCACGATTTCTACCGCCCGGTCGGCATTTGGGGCGATGCCGCCGGCAATAGCTACATCACGGACCTGACCCCCAATCTGCACATGATGGCGCCTGACGGCACGCGCATCGGCCGTTGCCGCCCGATCCTCAATGCCGCCCACGGCATTTATGGCGCGCCCAATGGCGATATCTATCTCGCTGAGGGCAATCCCAGCCGCATCAGCAAGATGGTGCTGATCGAAGGCTAGAGGGCTCGTATAACGCATAGCGGCAGGTGCAATTTCAAACCTGCCTTCGCGCGTCTCTTCTTGCGCTTGGCGCCCTCGCGTCCTATCCCGCAGGCGCTGGGGAGCACTGCCGATGCGCTATATATCCACCCGGGGCGAGGCCCCCGTCCTCACCTTCGCCGATGCCCTGCTCGCAGGCCTTGCCCGCGACGGCGGCCTTTATGTGCCGGAAACCTGGCCAACCCTGTCGGCGGACACGATCGCGGGCTTCTCGGGCGCTCCCTATGCGGAGGTCGCAAAGACCGTCCTCACCCCCTTTGTCGGCGACACCATTGAGCGCGCCGCGCTCAACCGCATGATCGAGGACACCTATTCGCCGGCCGTGTTCCGCCACCCCGCTGTCACGCCGCTCGTCCAGCTCTCGCCGGACGAATGGGTGCTGGAACTGTTCCATGGGCCGACGCTCGCATTCAAAGACTGCGCCATGCAGCTCCTCGGCCGCATGATGGACCATGTGCTGCGTCAGCGCGGCGAGCGCGCGACCATCGTGGGCGCGACCTCCGGCGACACCGGCGGCGCAGCCGTTGAGGCCCTTCGCGGTCTCGACCAGGTGGATGTGGTGATCCTCTTCCCCGACGGCCGCGTGTCCGACGTGCAGCGCCGGATGATGACCACCGTGCCGGACGCGAATGTCCATGCCATCGCCATCGACGGCACCTTTGACGATTGCCAGGCCCTCGTGAAGGGCATGTTCAACAACCTCGCTTTCCGCG
>JBAWYY010000197.1:0-5598 GCA_037143285.1 Alphaproteobacteria bacterium
TTCCTGATTGGGGGCGATGTCCGCAAGGCGCGGCCCATCGCGCCCGGCCTCTATGTCGTTGCGACGCCTATCGGCAATCTCGGCGATATGACCTTACGTGGGCTTGAAACGCTTGCGGCGGCTTCTGTGATTGCCTGCGAAGACACGCGGGTGACCGGTCGATTGGCGAGCCATTTCGGCCTGCGCGTGCCGCTGACGCCCTATCACGAGCATAATGCGGCTGAGATGCGCCCGAGGCTCTTGGCAAGATTGGCCGCGGGCGAGGTGGTGGCCTTGGTCTCGGATGCTGGAACGCCGCTTGTCTCCGATCCAGGCTTCAAGCTCGTCGATGCCGCCCGCGAGGCTGGCTATCCCGTCATCCCTATTCCCGGCCCATCGGCCCTCCTTGCGGCACTGGTCGCGGCGGGTTTGCCCACGGATGCCTTCTTCTTTGATGGGTTTCTGCCGGCAAAGGGTGGCGAACGGCGCTCGAGGCTTGCGGTGTTGAAGGCTATCCCCGGTACGCTTGTGCTGTTTGAGACTGGGCCACGGCTTGCGGCTTCCCTTGCTGACGCTGCTACAGTTCTGGGACCGCGGCTTGCGGCAGTCTGCCGCGAACTCACTAAGCTGCACGAAGAGATCCGCCGGGCGCCTTTGCCGGATCTTGCCGCGCATTATGCCGAGGCCGGGGCGCCAAAGGGCGAAATCGTTGTTGTTATTGAGCCGCCCGGCGAGGCGCCGGCGCTGCCCGAGGCCGATGTCGATGCGATGCTTACTTCGGCTCTCCGCCACGGGTCGGTGAAGGATGCAGCCGCGGCTGTTTCTGAAGCGACCGGGCTCCCCAAACGCGACCTCTATCAGCGCGCGCTGGCACTTCAGGGGCGGTCTGCGTGAGGCGGGAGGCAAACCCCAAGCGCTCGGCTGCCTGGGGCCGCGGGCGGGTGGCAGAAGCCATGGCTGCTGTCTTCTTAATTTTAAAAGGCTATCGCATTCTCGCGCGGCGCTGGGCCTCGCCCGGTGGGGAAGTCGATATTGTGGCGAAGCGCGGTCGTTGCATTTGCTTTGTTGAGGTGAAGGCTCGCGCCACCCTCGAATCGGCCGCCTATGCTCTCACTGAGCGGCAGCGCCGGCGCATCGCCATGGCTGCCGAGATATGGCGTGGCGCGCATCCGTCCCATGCGGATTGCGATATCCGTTTTGACATGATCTTGGTTACGCCGGGCCGCTTGCCCCACCATATTCAAGGCGCTTTCGACGACCCCTCGTGAACAGGAAATCACCCATGCCGCTCAAGGTCGCTGTCCAGATGGACCCGATCCAATCCATCAAGATCAAGGGCGATTCGACCTTTGCGCTTTTGCTTGAGGCTCAGGCCCGCGGTCATGAACTCGCCTTCTATCATCCCGACCGTCTGGCGATGCGCGATGGCGAGTTGTTCACCACGGCCCAGCCTTTGAGCGTGCGCGATCAAGAGGGCGATCATTTCACCCTTGGCGAGGCGACGCGGACCCGGGTGACAGAGTTCGACGTCGTGCTGATGCGGCAAGATCCGCCTTTTGATATGCACTATATCACCGCGACCCATTTGCTTGAGCGCGTGCATCCCAAGGTTCTCGTCGTCAACGACCCGTTCCACGTGCGCAATGCGCCGGAAAAGGTCTTCGTCACGCAGTTTCCCCAGTTGATGCCGACAACCCTCATCACCCGCGATGCCGCCGAAATCCGCGCTTTTCGGGCCGAAATGGGCGATATCGTCATGAAGCCGCTCTATGGAAATGGCGGCGCGGGCGTATTCCTCATCAAATCAGACGACAAAAACTTCGGCTCTTTCCTCGACACCTTCTCTGCCATGAGCCGCGAGCCCTGGGTGATCCAGCGCTTCCTTCCCATGGTGAGTGAGGGGGACAAGCGGATCATCTTGGTGGATGGCGTCTTTGCCGGCGCCGTTAATCGCGTGCCTGCTCACGATGACTTGCGCTCCAACATGGTGCGCGGCGGTGCCGCTGAAACCACGCAACTCACCCCGCGTGAGCGCGAGATCTGCGAGACGATCGGGCCCGAACTGCGCGCCCGCGGTCTTCTTTTCACCGGGATCGATGTGATCGGCGGCAATCTCACGGAAATCAATGTGACCTCGCCCACTGGCGTGCGCGCGATCAAGCGCCTGGGCGGGCCCGATTTGGCCGTGACGATTTGGGACGCAATCGAGGCTAAGCGGGGCTAAGCGAAATTTTTGCCTGATCCGGCCGTTCCCTTATTGTTCTTACAACCGTGCCGTGCTTTGCTCCACCAGAGGTGGAGAAAATGGTCCAGCGCGTCAGCACCGTTGCCTTTGAGGGAATAGAGGCGAAGCCCGTGGATGTGCAGGTTCACGTCATGACGGGCAATCCGGTTTTCGCCATTGTCGGGCTGCCGGATAAGGCGGTGAGCGAGGCCAAGGAAAGGGTGCGCTCAGCATTGGTCGCCTCCGGTCTTGCGCTCCCGTCGCGCCGCATCACGGTCAATCTCGCACCCGCCGATTTGCCCAAAGAAGGCAGCCATTTCGATCTGCCGATCGCACTTGGCCTGATGGCTGCCATTGGCGCCATTCCCCATGACGCCCTCGATGGCTTCGTGGTGCTCGGCGAATTGGCGCTCGACGGGCGCATCACTCCGGTTACCGGGGTTCTGCCTGCCGCCATGGCGGCCAATGCTCAGGGGCAGGGCGTCATTTGTCCTGAAGCCTGTGGGCCGGAGGCGGCTTGGGCGGGTGAGGATGTGGAGGTTCTGGCGCCGCGCGACCTCGTCCAACTCGCCAATCATTTCAAGGGGACGCAGGTTCTCAGCCGGCCTGAGCCTGGTATTCGCTCCGTTGAAACAGCGATGAGCGATCTCTCCGATATCAAAGGGCAGGAGAGCGCCAAGCGTGCCCTAGAGATTGCTGCAGCCGGCGGCCATGCGCTGTTGATGAATGGGCCGCCCGGGGCCGGGAAGTCCATGCTTGCCCAACGGCTGCCGTCTATCCTGCCGCCCTTAACGCCGGCGGAACTCCTAGAAGTCTCGATGATCCAATCGGTCGCAGGTGAATTGGAGGGAGGCAAACTGACGACACGCCGGCCGTTCCGCGCGCCCCACCATTCCGCCTCAATGGCCGCATTGGTCGGCGGGGGCTTGCGTGTAAGGCCGGGCGAAGTGTCGCTCGCCCATCATGGCGTGTTGTTTTTGGATGAATTGCCGGAGTTTCAGCCGCAGGTGCTCGATAGCTTGCGTCAGCCGCTTGAGGGCGGCGAAGCGGTGATTGCGCGCGCCAACCAACGGGTCACTTTTCCCGCACGATTTCAATTGGTTGCGGCGATGAACCCCTGCCGCTGCGGCCATGCGACTGAGCCGGGCTATACCTGTCGGCGAAATGCCAATGATCGGTGTATGGCCGACTATCAAGCGAAGCTCTCAGGCCCGCTGATCGACCGGATGGATTTGCGCATCGAGGTCCCGGCGGTTTCTGCCGCCGATCTTATTTTACCTGCGCCGAGCGAAGGCAGCCGGGAGGTGGCGACGAGGGTAGCTGGAGCCCGTGAGCGGCAGGCGCGCCGCTGCACCGAGCTTGGCGTTGCCTCGCGGCTGAACGCGCATGTATCGCCGCAAGTGCTTGAGACGATTGCGGCACCGGATCGTGCTGGGGCTTCTCTGCTCGCCGATGCCGCTGTTGCCATGAAGTTATCCGCACGCGGCTATCATCGGGTGTTGAAAGTGGCGCGCACGATTGCGGATCTAGACGGCTCAGCAGGACTTAGTCGCGTCCATTTGGCCGAAGCGCTTAGTTATCGCGGCGCGGGCGAGCGGATCGGGCAAGCGGCTTAAAGTCAGGACGCTAAGGCCCCTTTGGTAACGCGGCGTCAACCACGCCTCTTTAGACTCCGGCAGCTTTTGTTCGAAACTCGGAGTGGCGGCAGTGGAACTCATTGCGCTTGCGGCTGGCGTTGCCGCTGCCTTGATCGTCTGTCTCGTCGCCATCACGGCGCGACTGTTGCGGGATAATGCCGCTCTCCGCCGCAAGACGATTGCCTTGGACGAGACGGTTGAGGGTTTGTCCGGCCGTGTAGCGCAACTGACTGAAAGCGAAGAGCGCCATCGTCGGCTTGTGGATGGTCAGGGCGATCTGATCGTCCAACGTGATGAGCAGGGCCGGATCGTCTTCGCCAATGATGCCTATGCCGGCCTGATGGGTGCGCTTGCTCGCGATATCATTGGTGCAACCCGCTCCCATACCGTTGAGGAGCGCGGCGAGCTTCGCGCTGAGCTCGATGGCTCGACCACTTATGACGAATATGTGCGGACCGGTGCCGGACATCGCTGGATCGCTTGGCGCGCGGCGCCTGTACCCAATGCTCAGGGGCAAGCCATGCTTCGCCAAAGTGTCGGCCGTGACATCACAGCCCGCAAAAGCGCCGAGGCGGCATTGGGGCTTGCGCGCGAAAAGGCGGAAGCCGCGAATTCAGCCAAGTCACGCTTCTTAGCCACTGTGAGCCATGAGATTCGCACGCCGCTCAACGGCATCATGGGCATGGCCGACCTTATGCTTGATACCAAGCTCTCCCCTGAGCAGCGCGCCTATGTGGGTGCGGTCAAAAGCTCCGGAGAGACACTTCTGTCGCTCATCGATGAGATCCTTGATTTCTCTAAGATCGAGGCGGGGCGGCTTGATCTCAGCCCCGCTGCCTTCGATCTTATCCCCCTCGTGGAGGGTGTGGCGGAACTGCTCGCTCCTCGTGCCCATGCCAAGGGGCTCGAACTCGTGGTTGGCATTGCGCCCGATCTGCCGCGTCGCTTGATTGCTGACGCCACCCGTTTTCGTCAGGTCCTGATGAATCTGACCGGAAATGCGGTGAAGTTTACCGACCATGGCGGCGTTGCGCTGACCCTTCATCAGGATGCTGGTTCCCTCGTGATCCGAGTTCAGGATACGGGTCCGGGCATCGCAGCCGATGATCTCAAGCGCATCTTCGCCGAATTTGAGCAGGGCGAAACGACCTATGCCCGGCGCCACGCGGGCACCGGCCTAGGTTTGCCGATCACGCGACGTATCGTTGAGCATATGGGCGGCGCGCTGACCGTTGAAACCAAACTCGGCAAGGGCTCTGTGTTCACAGCGACAGTGGGCTTGGTGCCGGCGGATGAGACGCCCGCCCCGGTGGAGCGTTTGGACGGGCTTAACATCTTGATCGTCTCGTCGGGCTCGGTTGAGGCAGTTGTTCTCGGTCGCAGATTGAAAGCGCGAGGCGCGACGGTCTCCCGCGCTGTCGATGTCGACTCTTTGCCAACTGAAGGGCGGTTTGATTGCGTGCTTCTCGACCAGCGCCTAGGGGATGAAACCCTCAATACGGTTGTCGCGCGCTTGAAAGATCGCTGCGACCGCCTGGTGTTGGTGGTGACGCCTGCGGCACGCGGCGAAGTCGCGCGCTGGCGCGAGCATGGCGTCAATGGCTGGCTCGTCTCGCCTGTGCGCGAGGCGTCTCTTGTTATGCAGGTGCGGCCGTCGTCGCCCGGCATTGCCAGCGGCGACCCGCTTACAGACCAAGCGCCCGAAGCGCGTATTCTGCCGGCCACACGGCCGCTGACCGTGCTTCTCGCTGAAGATAA
>JBAWYY010000198.1:0-5585 GCA_037143285.1 Alphaproteobacteria bacterium
GCCTGTGGTCGCAGGGCGCAGCCCTTATCTCGCTTTTCTCGCTCCTCGTGATCACTCCGGTCGTCGCATTCTATCTCCTAAGCGACTGGGATCGCATGGTCGCGACCGTCGATAACTGGCTGCCGTTGAACCATCGCGAGGTCATTCGCGATCTTTTCCGCCAAATCGACCGTGCGCTCTCTGGCTTTGTGCGTGGGCAGGCGTCCGTCTGCTTCGTTCTGATGATCTTTTACTCCGTCGCTCTCACGCTAAGCGGGCTCAATTTCGGCCTTCTCATCGGTCTCTCGACGGGGTTCCTGAGCTTCATCCCCTATGTCGGGTCGCTTACGGGCCTTGTGGTGTCGCTTGCCATTGCCATCGTTCAGTTCTGGCCGAATTGGCAGCCGGTGCTGGTGGTGCTCGCGATTTTCGTGGTTGGGCAGTTCTTTGAAGCCTATGTGCTCTATCCCAATCTCGTGGGGAATACGGTGGGCCTGCACCCGGTTTGGCTCATGTTCGCGCTCTTTGCCTTCGGCGCACTCTTCGGTTTCGTCGGGCTCTTGATCGCTGTTCCGCTTGCGGCCGCCATCGGCGTACTGGCGCGCTTCGCGGTGAAGCGCTATCTCGCCAGTCCCCTCTATCACGGCGGCGAACAGCCTCCAGCGTCCGCGGAACACTAGTCGCAATGCCCAACACCAGCCGCGCAGCGCCGAAACAATTGGCGCTGGACCTTGCCTTGCCGGAAAGCTTCGGTCGCGACGACCTGCTCGACAGCCCATGCAATGGCGAAGCGCTTGCCATGGTGGAGCGGTGGCCAGACTGGCCGGCGCCGGCTTTGGCGCTGGTCGGCCCGCCGGGTGCTGGCAAAAGCCATATTGGGGCCATCTGGGCCGATCTTGCGGGTGCCCGCCGTATCGCCGCACGGGACTTGGCCGATGTTGCGCCCGTTGATGCGCTAGCCACCGGCGCGGTGCTGGTGGAGGATGCAGGCCCTAAGACATCGGAAGTGGCCCTTTTCCACCTCATCAATGCGGTGAAAGAACAGTCGGCCTGGATGTTGATCACGGCCCGTGAGGCGCCTTTGTCATGGGGCGTCAGCCTGAAGGATCTGGCGTCGCGGCTTCGGGCGCTTCCGGTCGTCAATTTGCAGGAACCGGACGATCCGCTGCTGCGCGCCGTCCTCGTCAAGCTCTTTGCCGATCGTCAGATGATGGTCGACGCCGAGGTGATTGAATTCGTCGCCCGCCGCATGGAGCGCTCGCTCGATACTGCACGGCGCCTCGTGGCCGATCTTGATCGCCTCACCCTGGAGGAGGGCCGCCGCCTGACACGGCCCCTGGCGGCCGCCGTGCTCGATCGCGTGCTTCAGCCGACCATGTTGTGAGAGATTAGGACTTTCCGCGCCGGCGTCGTGGCGGATCTGCATCGAGCCGCATGACCGACGGCGGCACGGCACTCGCCTTCGCATGGGCCTCCACTTTCCGCCAGACCCGCATCACGTTCTTGATCGCGATCTTGGCAATTGCCGCATCCGACCAGCCGCGTGTCACCAGTTCCGCGATGAGATGGGGAAACCGCGAGACATCGTTGAGGTCGTCCGGGTTCGGCCCGCCGTAGAAGTCGGAGCCGATGCCGATATGGTCGATGCCGGTTTTCGAGACGATATAGTCGATGTGGTCGGCGAGCTCACGGATCGATCCGCGCGGCCAACTCCCGACTTTGCGCGCCTTTTCCTGCATCGCGGCGACAATATCGAGCCCTTCAGGCGTTTTGCCATGCTCCTTGAAGGGTTTGACCCAATCATAGCTTTTCTGAGTGATGAACTCGGGCACGAAGGTTGCCATCACAACCCCGCCATTGGCTTTGACCCGGGCAAGCACATCGTCTGGCACATTGCGGGGGTGATCGCAGAGCGCATAGGCGTTGGAATGCGACCAGAGAACCGGGGCCGCCGCGACATCCAAGACATCATGCTGAGCCTTCGGCGCGACATGGGCGAGGTCGACCATGATGCCGAGGCGATTGCATTCGGCGATGATGGTCCGTCCAAGGTCGGTGATCCCCCCGTGCCATTGCAGGTCCGTGGCGCTATCGATCCAATCGAGCGATTCATTATGGCAAAGCGTCAGGATCCTGACGCCTGCGGCATGCCAGACCCTCAACGGGGCGACTGAATTGCGTAAGCCGACGCCGCTTTCCACCGAGATGATGGATGCGATTTTGCCCATTCGCTTGGCTCGAATTACATCCGACGGCCGTCTGGCGGGGAGAAAAGTCTCGGGATGGGTTGTCTCGATGTCGAGGGCGATTGCAATTTGCTCAAGTGTAAAGCGCGCGGGATCAGGCACGCGGGTCGGCACGAAGGCCGCAAAGACTTGAGCCGAAACCCGCCCCTGTTTCAGGCGCGGAATATCAGTATCGGTCTCCTGATGCACGCGGTCGAGACCATAGGCCGCGACATCGCCCTTCGCCGTTTCGTCCATCCGAATGACGAAGGGCAGATCATTGTGCCCATCGAACAGCCCGAACCGCTCCAGGAGCTGGGTCGCATGTGCGAGCGGGTCGAGGGGGCGGGCGGGCATCGTGCTATATCCATGGTTAGAAATGCACGATGCCACCCTTGTTAGCGCGCGTCGAGCCAGAGGCTTGCCTCTTCAACGTCGCTTTGGGTCAGACCGTGGCCTGCGGGCAGCACCTTTGCCGTAACATCAGCGCCGCGAGACGACAGGGCATGTGCCAAAGCCTCGCGGCTTTGAGCGGGGACAATCGGATCCATTTGCCCTGAAAGGATCAAGACCGGGAGGCCCGCAAGATCAAGATCGGGCGCCGGATCGATCGTATGCATGGCGCGAATGAGGATCGCGCCTGCGAGCGCGTCCGCATGACGCAGCATGAGGGCAGCCGCGATATTCGCGCCATTGGAAAAGCCAACAGCAATAGGTCGGCCAATGCCATAGGCCGAACGGGCCTCGGTCACAAAGGCGCCGAGTGCATCCGCGCGCTGGCGAACGTCATCGAGGTCAAACACCCCCTCGGCAAAGCGGCGGAAGAAACGGGGCATGCCCTGTTCCATCACTTGCCCACGGGGTGAGATTAGCGAGCGGCCGGGGCCGATCATGCGGCCGAGTGGCAATAGGTCATTCTCGTCACCCCCGGTGCCGTGCAGCATCAGGAGCGGGGTTTTGCTTTCATCACCGCCGCACACGAAACGGTGCACGTGGGAGAGCGGCGTATCGAGGGTTAGAGATGGCGTGGCCATGTCTGTCTCCATCACGGAAAGAGGGCGAGTGGGCCTTCTCGCGGCTTGAGAAGGCCCCGTTGCGTTAGACGAGCGGCGGCAAGGTGGCTTCGATCTGAGCTCGGCTCGGTTCAAGCCATGCCGGCAGTTTCAGATGTTCGCCGAGGGTCTCCTGGGCTTCATCCACCGCAAAGCCCGGATCATCCGTTGCGATCTCAAACAGCACGCCTGAGGGTTCGCGGAAATAGATGGACCGGAAGTAGTTGCGGTCGAGTTGGTCGGTGACATGCAGACCCTCCGCCCGCAATGATGCTTGCATGGCGAATTCGGCAGCGTCATTGGCAGCGCGGAAGGCGACGTGATGGATCGAGCCTGCCCCCATCGCGCCACGCGGGAACCCTGCGGTCGAGCGCAAATCAACGTGGAGACCAAGCGGGCCGCCGCTGGCCGCAAAGCGCGTCCAAGCGCCTTCTTCCGCCGTCTTTATGAGGCCGAGCATGCCCAGCACGTGGCTGGAGGCCTTGATGTCGCCAGCCCAAAGGGTGATGCCGGTGAAACCGCGCACAGCGTGCTCTGCCGGGATCTCCGCAGTGGCAAAACCAGGGATGTCCCCAGCCTTGGCAGACGCGACGAGTTCCAGATGCATCCCGTCAGGATCTCGGAAGGCGATTACGGTCTCGCCGAAGCGTTTGACCGGCGCTTCGTGGGCAATGCCCTTGGTCTGAAGTCGCTCGATCCAGAATCCGAGAGAGGCTGCTGGAATGGCAAAGCCTATCTCAACAGCCTGGCCGGTCCCGGCGCGACCTTGAGCCGCATGTTCCCACGGGAAGAAGGTGAGGATCGTGCCGGGCGAGCCGGTCTCATCACCATAATAGAGGTGATAGGTGCCGGGATCGTCGAAGTTCACGGTCTTCTTGACGAGGCGCAGGCCGAGAAGGCCCGTATAGAAGGCGACATTGCGCTTGGGGTCGCCCGCGATGGCGGTGATGTGGTGAATGCCGGCCGTGGCAGTCGCCACGTGGCTCGGGGCTGAGATGGTGTCGGCGGTGGTCATGGCGATCTCCTTGGGTGTCAGTGGCGAGCATCATCTGCTCTTGGAGGCCTAATTGATCCTTTGCATGAAAAAATGGAACAGACAGCAATAAGATTTGCAAAAATGCAAAGAAGGGCGAGGGGCGTGACCTGATCCTTTCGTCTTGTCAGCCAATTGGGCGAGTGGACGGACGCCCCCTCAAGCCATAGAACCCGGAGTTATCTGCCTTATCATCGCGCCGGGGCCCGTGAATGTTCAAGAAAATCCTCATTGCCAATCGAGGCGAGATCGCTTGCCGCGTCATCAAGACCGCGCGCCGTATGGGGATTTTGACGGTTGCCGTTTATTCGGACGCTGACCGTGATGCGATGCATGTGGAGATGGCGGATGAGGCCGTTCATATCGGGCCTTCAGCTGCAGCCGAGAGCTATCTCGTCATCGATAAGATCATTGCCGCTTGTAAAGCGACCGGCGCTGAGGCGGTCCACCCTGGCTATGGCTTCCTCTCCGAGCGTGAGGCCTTTGCTCAGGCTTTGAAAGACAATGGCATCGTCTTCATCGGGCCGAACCCCCATGCCATCGCCGCAATGGGCGATAAGATTGAATCGAAGAAGGCAGCAGCCGCTGCGAAGGTTTCCACCGTCCCAGGCTATCTCGGTGTCATCGAGGATGCCGCCCACGCGACGACCATCTCCAATGAGATCGGCTATCCCGTGATGATCAAGGCCTCTGCCGGTGGCGGCGGCAAGGGCATGCGGATCGCCTATTCGGCGGATGAAGTGGCGGAAGGCTTCACGCTTGCGAAGTCCGAAGCGAAAAGCTCCTTTGGTGATGATCGCGTCTTCGTCGAGAAGTTCATCGTCAATCCCCGCCATATCGAGATCCAGGTGCTCGGCGATAAGCATGGCAATGTGATCTATCTCGGCGAACGCGAATGCTCGATCCAGCGTCGCAATCAAAAAGTGATCGAGGAGGCGCCGTCACCGCTTCTCGATGAGGCAACCCGCCGCGCCATGGGCGAACAGGCGGTCGCGCTCGCGAAAGCGGTCAATTACGATTCCGCTGGGACGGTCGAGTTTGTCGCGGGCCAGGACAAGTCCTTCTATTTTCTCGAAATGAACACCCGCCTGCAGGTTGAGCATCCCGTGACCGAGATGATCACCGGCATCGACCTGGTCGAGCAGATGATCCGCGTCGCCTATGGCGAGAAACTGCCGCTGGCCCAAGCGGACGTGAAACTGAACGGCTGGGCGGTTGAGAGCCGGATTTATGCCGAGGATCCGTTCCGCAACTTCCTGCCGTCCATTGGCCGTTTGACCAAATATCGCCCGCCGG
>JBAWYY010000199.1:0-5583 GCA_037143285.1 Alphaproteobacteria bacterium
CTGACGTTCTGGCGGTGACGCTCGCCGAGGGCACGACTGTTGCGGGCGTTTTCACCCGCTCCAAATGCCCCTCCGCGCCGGTGGACTGGTGCCGCGCCAATCTTGGGCACGGCAAGGCCCGTGCGCTCGTGGTCAATTCGGGCAATGCCAATGCCTTCACCGGCCTGAAGGGTCGCGATGCCGTGCAACTCACCGCGAAGATCGCGGGGGCCGCTGCCGGCTGTAAGCCGGAGGCGATCTTCTTGGCCTCCACCGGCGTGATCGGCGAACCCTTGGATGCGACCAAGTTTGACGCGGTTCTCGCCAAGACCTTTGCCGCCGGCCGCGAGGATGGCTGGCTCGACGCCGCCAAGGCGATCATGACCACCGACACCTTCCCGAAGATTGCGACCGCCTCGGCGAAACTCGGTGGCGCCACCGTCACGATCAATGGCATGGCCAAGGGTGCCGGCATGATCGCGCCGGATATGGCGACCATGCTCTCCTTCGTGTTCACCGATGCGCCGATTGCCGCCCCCGCTTTGCAGGCGCTTCTGTCTAAGGGCGTGACCAGCACTTTCAATACGGTGACGGTCGATAGCGACACCTCCACCTCCGACACGCTGATGCTGTTTGCGACGGGCAAAGCTCTCGGCGCGCCGGCAATCGACAGCGCGACGGACCCCCGGCTCGCTGGCTTTAAGAAAGCGCTTCAAAAGGTGTTGGCCGATCTTGCCGAGCAAGTCGCTCGCGACGGCGAAGGCGCGCGTAAACTCGTGCATGTGGTGGTGAAGGGGGCGACGTCGAAGCGCTCGGCCTTCAGAATCGCGAAATCCATTGCCGATTCGCCGCTGGTGAAGACGGCCATTGCAGGCGAGGACGCCAATTGGGGCCGCGTCGTCATGGCGGTCGGTAAGGCGGGGGAGCCCGCTGATCGCGATAAGCTCTCGATCTGGTTCGGGGATATTCGCGTGGCCCATGAGGGTGCCCGGGACCCGAGCTATAGCGAGGATGCAGTGAGCGCTGTGATGCAGAAGGATGTCATCACCATCACCGCCGATATCGGATTGGGGCGCGGCACCGCGAAGGCGATGACCTGCGATTTGACCAAGGATTATGTCGCGATCAACGGTGATTATCGCTCGTGAAACCGCATTGTTTTGGCATAAATTCGGTGAAACTCCAGGATATTGCCGAGTTGTTCAGCATATCGCCTCGCCGCCTCGGCTGACACTGAGGTCTTAACCTTTTTGTTCTAGGGTGAAAGTGCCATGACCCTGAAGCTTGTCTTCGTGGCTGCCTGTGCACTGGTGGACGCGGATAACCGTGTGCTCCTCGCCCAGCGCCCTGAAGGCAAGGCGATGGCGGGCCTTTGGGAATTCCCCGGCGGTAAAGTTGAGCCGGGCGAGCGGCCGGAAGAGACCTTGATCCGTGAGCTCCAGGAAGAGCTTGGGATTACGGTTCGCGAACCCTGCCTCGCGCCCCTGACCTTTGCCAGCCACACCTATGAGACCTTTCAGCTGTTCATGCCGCTGTGGGTGTGTCGGAGGTGGGAAGGGCAGGTCCGAGGTCTGGAAAGTCAGGCCCTTGCTTGGGTGAAACCGGGCCGGCTACGCGATTACGCCATGCCGGCTGCGGATGAACCCTTGATCCCATTCCTCACCGAATTGCTCGGCGAGGCCCGCGACTGACGAGACGACGAGACCGAAGGCATGGCCACCCCATTGACCAAGCTTCTGAAACGCTTCGCAGCCGATACGAAAGGCGCCACTGCCATCGAATATGCGCTCGTGGCCGTCGGTGTCGCCGGAACCGTCACGGCGATCGTCTATACGCTGGGCGGCACGATCCAGACTCGGTTCTGGGGTAATTTGAACAACAACTTCAAATGAGCCTTGCGCGAGCGCGCTCCTGCAGCAACCTTTGAGGGGCCGCTGAGGAGTTTGCCCGTGACCCCCTCGCAATCTCGCTTTTCGTTCGCGTACACCCTCACCTTTGCCGATTACGGGGCTCTTTTGGCTGCCCGCCGGCACCTTACCTGGGCCGGGCGTTACGGGCGGGTCGGCCGGTTCGTCACCGTGATCGTGATCTTTTTCGCCGTCGTTCTGGGGATTAGTTGGCACGACGGCATCCCGTTCAGCGCGCTCCTCGAATGGGAGGTAGTCAGGTGGTATCTGGCCTTCCCGGTGGTCATTCTCGCGATTGAGCTTTTCTTCGACAGCGTTGTGGCTCGCTGGTATTTCAAGCGGCTCGCGGGTGCCGAAAAGCCGCTCAGCATCGTTGTTGATGCCTCAGGCCTCGACTGGGTGCTGAACGCATCGAGCGGTCACACGGACTGGAGTGCCTTCACCGCGCGGGTCGTGACCCCTGACCACCTCTTCCTGTTCGTCTCAAAGGTCGAGGCCTTCACCATCGCCATGCGCGGTCTTGAGGGCGGAGAGTGGGACGCGTTTCTGGCCTTCGTGCGCGAAAACACCGCCAGTATTCCCGAACGATGAGAGCGGCGATGCGCAGATCCGCCGCCTGCCCTCTTCCCTCATCGTCCCGTCCCGGCTAATCAGACGCCCGAACCGCTCGATTTTAGGACCTTCATCATGACCCAGGGCAAGCCGCGCACGCTTTATGACAAGATCTGGGACGACCATGTGGTCGATACCCAGGATGACGGCACATGCCTTCTGTATATCGACCGTCATCTGGTCCATGAGGTGACGAGCCCCCAGGCCTTCGAAGGCCTGCGGATGACTGGGCGCAAAGTGCGCGCACCGGGCAAGACGCTCGCGGTCGTCGATCACAATGTGCCGACCACCCGAGACCGCCTGGAAGGGATCAAGGACGAGGAAAGCCGCCTGCAGGTGGAAGCGCTCGCCAAGAACGCGGCTGAGTTCGGCGTTGAATATTACGATGCCGCCGATATCCGCCAGGGCATTGTCCATGTGATCGGGCCTGAGCAGGGCTTCACGCTGCCCGGCACTACGATTGTCTGCGGCGACAGCCATACCTCGACCCATGGCGCCTTTGGCGCGCTCGCCCATGGCATCGGCACTTCTGAGGTTGAGCATGTGCTCGCCACCCAGACGCTGATCCAGAAAAAGGCGAAGAACATGCTGGTGCGCGTCGATGGGACGCTCAATCCCGGCGTGACGGCGAAAGACATCATCCTCGCCATCATCGGCGAGATAGGCACGGCCGGCGGCACCGGTTCGGTGATCGAATATGCGGGTGAGGCGATCCGCGCTTTGTCCATGGAAGGGCGGATGACCGTCTGCAACATGTCCATTGAGGGCGGCGCCCGCGCTGGCATGATCGCGCCGGACGAGAAGACCTTTGCGTATCTCAAGGGCCGACCGAAGGCCCCGAAGGGCATGGCCTGGGACATGGCCATGAACTATTGGGCGGGCCTTGTGACGGACGAGGGCGCGCATTTTGATCGCACGGTGGTGCTGGATGCCGGCAATCTGCCGCCCATCGTCACCTGGGGCACAAGCCCGGAAGACGTGATCTCCATCACCGGCGTGGTGCCGAACCCCGACGACATCCAGGATGAGAACAAGCGGACGTCCAAGTGGCGCGCGCTCGACTATATGGGTCTCACGCCGGGCACGAAGATCACCGACATCCGCCCGGAGAAGGTGTTTATTGGCTCCTGCACCAATTCCCGCATCGAGGATCTGCGCGAGGTTGCGCGCCTCGTGAAGGACAAGAAGGTCGCCAACACGGTTTCGGCTATGATCGTGCCGGGTTCGGGTCTCGTGAAGGAACAGGCGGAAGCCGAGGGCCTGCACACCATCTTCCTCGCGGCAGGCTTTGAATGGCGGGAAGCCGGCTGTTCCATGTGCTTGGCCATGAACCCCGACAAGCTGAAGCCCGGCGAGCGCTGCGCGTCGACTTCGAACCGCAATTTCGAAGGGCGTCAGGGCTATAAGGGCCGCACCCATCTCGTCTCGCCGGCCATGGCGGCGGCGGCTGCGATCGAAGGCCACTTCGTCGATGTGAGGCACTGGGGCTGAGTGGGGCTAACCCGCCAGCCATTCCTTTAGCTTCGTGAACCGCTTCACTGAGCGCCCGCCATTCACTGCAATGGCGAGCGCGCGGCTCTCGCCGACGATCACCACGAGCGAGCGCCCGCGGGTGACGGCGGTATAGACGAGGTTGCGCGCGAGCATGGGATAGTGCTGCAGCGTCACGGGGATCACGACAGCCGGATATTCCGAACCCTGGCTCTTGTGGATGGTGGTGGCATAGGCCGGCACCAGGTCTTCGAGATCGGTGAAGCCATAGGTGACCGGGCGACCGTCGAAGAGCGCGATGAGTTCGCCCGCCTCCAGATCAACGCGGGAGACCGCGCCGAGATCGCCGTTGAAGACGTCGCGGTCATAATCGTTCGCCGTCTGCATCACCCGGTCGCCGGCGGCATAGGTCCAGCCATAGCGCTCAATCGTCGTTCCGCGCGGCGGGTTCAGGGCTTTCTGGAGCTCGATGGTGAGATTGCGTGCGCCCAGCACGCCCTTGTTCATGGGCGAGAGCACCTGCACGTCGCGCATGGGGTCGAGCCCAAAGCGCTTCGGGATGCGTTCTTTGACGATCTCGATGATCTTGCCAAGGCCGTCCTCGGGCGAGGACATCTCAACCATGTAGAAATCGCTCACCTCGCCCGCCGGTGGCAATTCCGGCATGTCGCCGGCATTGATGCGGTGGGCATTGGCAATGATGCGGCTTTCTTGCGCCTGACGGAACACCTCGGTGAGGCGTGCGACCGGCACGATATCGGCGGCGATGATGTCAGCAAGCACTTGGCCAGGGCCGACGGGGGGAAGCTGGTCGACATCGCCAACCATGATGAAGCCCGCGCCCAAGGGCAACGCATCGACGAGCGCATCCATCAAGGGCACGTCGACCATGCTCATCTCGTCGACAACAAGGAGGTCGCAGGCGAGCAGGTTCTCTCGCCCACGGGAAAAAGCGCCAAATTCCGGATCGATCTCAAGGAGGCGGTGGATCGTTTTCGCCTCAAGGCCGGTTTGCTCGGTCATGCGCTTGGCGGCACGTCCGTTGGGAGCGGCCAAGACGATCGTAAGATCAAGGCTGCTGAGAAGCTTGAGCAGCGTATCGAGAAGGGTGGTTTTGCCCACCCCCGGTCCGCCGGTGATGACGCTGACTTTGGCTGAGAGCACCCGCGCCAGCGCATCGCGCTGAGAGGGTGCGAGCACTTTGCCGGTGCGGGCCTCAACGCGTGTGACCTCTCGGTCGAGATCGAATTTCGGCCAGGGCGGCTTGCCGGTAGCAAGGGTCTTCAGCTTGTCGGCAATACGCTTCTCCGCGCGGTAGAGATCGGGCAAAAACAGGTGCCGCTCGCCGCCTATGGTATCGACGATCAAGCGGCGGTCTTGCACCTCGGCGTCCGCTGCCCGCTCGACAAGGCCGAGATCGGCGTCAAGGAGGCGCGCGGCGCGCTCCACAATCATTGCCTCGGGAACGCCGCAATGGCCATCGTCGCGGGCCTGTTCCAAGGCAAAGGCGACGCCCGCGCCCAAGCGCTCAGGCGCATCGAGCGCCATGCCCAGGGAGCGGGCAACGCCGTCGGCGGTGATGAAGCCGATGCCA
>JBAWYY010000200.1:0-5570 GCA_037143285.1 Alphaproteobacteria bacterium
GTTGCTCTAAACACGCGCGTTGGGAAGGCCATCACCTTAAACTCAATGGCAGCACCACGGCGTACGCGCCCGGCATCGTCCTCGCGGACCATGGCGTTCAGCCACAATGTGTTGAGATCGTCGATCACAAAGACCGGTTCAGCAGCACCGCTTTGAATGAATTGGCCGATGCCGATCTTGCGGGAGACAACCGTGCCATCGATTGGCGCTGGGATGGCAATTTCCGCGTTAATTCGGCGTCCTTCGCGGAAGCGGGCGAGCTCTTGCTCGGTCTTGCCGATGATCCTGAGGCGGTTCTCAACCGCGTCGAGGCCAGTCGTTGCTGCCCGCCAATCGGCGCGCGCGGCCTCAAGGTCGGCACGGGCTTGGTCGAGATCGCGTTGAGGAGCTGCTCGCCCGGTAAAGAGATCTTGCTGACGCTTGGCATTGACCTCTGCGAGCTGCAACTGCGTCATCGCCTTTTCAAGCGCTGAGAGGGCCGCAACAAAATCGTTTTGTGCCTGCACCATCTCTTGGGCTTCAAGCGAGAAGAGAGGCTGTCCTTTAGTCACCTGATCGCCGGCCTGCGCGTGAATACGCACCGCGCGTCCCGAATAGGGCGAGATCACCGGCGTTGCGCTGGTCTCATCAATGGCGAGCCGCGCTTCCGTTATGATTTCATCGCGGAAAAGACCAGACAAAACCTCAGCAAATTCAAAGGTCTCCCAATCGCTTTTTGAAATGACGAAGCGATTGTCGCGCTTAACGATGCGCTCCATTGGAGAGGTTGGCGTAGGCTTCTCTGCGCCGAAAAAGCTGCCGATCCAGGCCGATATCGCGCCGAAATCAGGGCCAGCGGCTTTTGCCGGCGACATGAGACCGAGACCCAAAACGCATCCCGCAATGATGGCAAGCGGACCGGTGGTTCTAAGCGTCATTTTGAGGCTTCACTAACATTCGTTGTGGGTCGCACGAGCCCATCCGTTTAAATCAAGGTTCTTTCGCGGCGCGGACATTATGCACCGAACATTCTCACGGTGATGTGACGAGGCGTAGCGAGCGCTAACGACCCTGGCAAGTCAGGAGTGCAACTGGTTTCCGACCCGTTTTGCGCCGAAAGGTTTGTTAATCTCAGGTCAGCATTTGAGTGTCGCCGCAAATGGAGATGGCCTGTCCGGAAATCGTACGGCCGCGTGGGGACACGAGGAGCAGGATTTGGTCGGCGAGTTGGCGAGGGGTGACCATGGTTTTCAACGAGGTATAGGCAACGGCCTGGTCCTGGACCTCTCTCATCGCGACACCGCGCGCTTGGGCCTTCGCCTCGAATACGCGGCGGATCCGATCACCCTCCACAAGGCCGGGCAGGATCGCATTGGCACGGATGCCAAATTCGCCCAGTTCCACGGCGAGCGATTTTGTGAACCCCACCACAGCCCATTTCGCCGCCGCATAGGGGGAGCGAAGGCCAAAGCCCAGGCGGCCGGCGACGGACGCAAAATTGATGATCGATGCGTTGGTACTTTGCTTCAGGTGAGGGACGGCGAGCCGCGCGCAATTGAACTGCCCGGTGATGCAAACCTCCAAACACCGATCCCAGTCTTCTGGGTTGATCTCTTCCACGCGCCCCGTGGGGCCAGCGATCCCCGCATTGTTCACGAGCACGTCTAAGCCGCCGAGGCGCTGGAGTGCCTCGTCAAATAAACCACCGACCGCTGAGCGGTTAGAAACATCGCAAACGCTTGCTGTGATGGTTGGATCGGTGCGACCAAGCTCGGCAATGGCATCGCGGTCGACATCGCACACGTGAACCTTCGCGCCTTCCTCGATGAAGGCGCGCGCGACCTCGCGTCCGATGCCATTCGCGCCCGCCGTGACTAGCACTTTGAGGCCTTTAATTCCCAAATCCATGGGTCTTTCTCCACATTAGATGTCCGCGAGCCCGCCGCGTGAGAGGATGAATTCTGCCGCGCCAGAAATGTCGGCGGCGACGGCGGCTCGCGCCCCTTTTGCATCACCAGTCTTGATGGTGCTCAGGACATCAGCATGGAATCCGATTGCGCGGCTGGTCGCCAATCGCTCGGGATTAGCGCGGAGATCCAAGTTGATGACCGGTCCCGCTTTGAGCCAAAGGCCGCCAATGATCTCCAAAAGGGAGGGGAGGGCCGCCGCCCGATAAACTGCGAAATGGAACTCCTTATTGAGGCGAACGGCCTCAGCAAGATTAGGCGTCGTGCCTATGGCAAGGGACCGGAAGGCCATCTCAGCCTCCTGGACAGCGAGATAATCAGACGACGCGACCTGTGCCGCCCTTTCCGCTGCAAAGCCCTCGATCTCAATGCGCACAAGGGTCAGTTCGCGGAAGGCCGCAGCCGACATCACCGGCACGCGTACAGCCCTATGAGGGGTAACCTCAAGCGCGCGGTCGGCCACTAAGCGGCTGACCGCTGCACGGACCGGCATGATTGAGACACCGAGGGCTTCGGCGGTTGCCCGCAACGAGACCTTCTCGCCAGGGGCAAGCCTGCCAGACATGAGAAGTTCCCGAATGTGGCCGTAGACCCGCTCCTCGAGCGTTGATCGCTCCAGCGGACCAATGGCGGCGAGGGAAGCAACAGCGCTCATAACGGAGCCAGACCAAGAAAATGAAGCGAACCAAAGGGAAGGGGCTGGACAAGGTTCGCTGTTTGGTCGACCCTAACTGTGATCACAGATCACGGCAAGCCTCGCAGGTGCGCCGTTGCGAGGGGCGGCAAACGCCTCCGCGAACAAGGGAAATGGAAACGAAACCCCGGGAGGATTTAATGGCCGACCATGCCACGCTTTCGCGTCGCACCATCTTGAAAGGGACCGCAGGCGCCGCCGCGATCACCACACTTGGCGCCCCTGCAATCTCCTACGCTCAGGCCGATACGATCAAGATCGGCCACATCACCCCACGAACCGGGTTTCTCGGACCCCTCGGCGAATATGCCGCGCAAGCCGTTCAATTGGCCGCGGAAGAGGTCAATGCCGCAGGCGGTGTTCTCGGCCGCCGCGTCGAGCTGATCATGGACGATAGCCCCAATCCTCAGCAGGCTTCAGCCAAGGCGGAGCGACTGGTTCAGCGCGATAAGATCGTGACCCTGATCGGCGAAATCTCGTCCGCCTCGGCGCTCGCGATCGCCCAGATTGTCGAACGCGAGAAGGTGCTCTTCATCAACACGGGCGCAAATTCCGACGCACTCCGTGGGTCCGACTGCCAGCGATTCATGTTCCATATCGAGGCGCAGAACTCGATGTATGTGAAGGCGGTTGGTCGCTCGCTCATTCGCGACGGTCTGGTGCGCGGCAAGCGTTGGTACTCGCTGACTGCAGACTATGCGTTTGGCCACGACCTCTTGAAAGTGGCGAAGCGCTATATGGGCGAAAACGGCGGCAACCACGCCGGCGACGATCTCATCCCAACCGATTTGGCTGACTTCTCGCCCTTCATGTTGAAGATCCGTCAGGCCCGTCCCGACATCGTCATCATCAACTTGGCTGGGACCCAGACCACCAACTTCCTCAAGCAATATGCGGAATTTGGATTGAGCTTCCCTGTGGCGGGCTTTGGCTTCGATACGGCGCTTGCCTGGGGTGCGGGCAAGGGCAATTTCGGCGGCATCTGGCCGGTGGTCTGGCATCACCTTATCGATACCCCCGGCACTAAGAAGTTCACCACCGCCTTCAACACCCGCTGGCGCCGCCCGCCGGAGAAGCAAGCCTGGGGTGATTACTGCTCGCTCCAAAGCGTCGCCCAATCCATGGCGGAGACGAAATCGACCGACCCGGTGAAGCTGGTCGAGCATTTCGAGAAGGGTGCGAAATTCGACCTCCTGAAAACGCGTGAGGGCTATTTCCGCCAGCGCGACCACCAGATGATGATGGAGATGTATGCCATCACCGCACTGCCAGTCGCTCAGATCAAGAACGAGTGGGACATCTTCTCCTCATCGCCGCCGGTACCCGGCCCGGACGAAAGCCTTGAGGCGATCGCCGCGACGGCTGAGGAGAACCAGTGCACCTTCAGGGCGGCCTGATCCCTGGCTCAAGAACTGAGGTGGCGGCGCATCCTCGTGTTGCGCCGCCGCTTTCGCCCTGCCGATTTTGATATCAGCCTGACGGGCATTTGAGCCCGCGGTCCCTCCACTCGGAGGGAGGAGTTTGCGCTTGTCCGAGCTTCTTCCGCTTCTTCAGCAAATTCTGAACGGCCTCTTGGCCGGGTCCTACTATCTGATGATCGCGCTCGGGCTCTCCATGATCTTTTCCCTTGGGGGGATCGTGAACCTTGCCCATGGTGCATTCTATGCGCTCGGCGCCTATTTCGCGGTGTTCCTTACCCCGCATGTCGGTTTTGGCGGAGCCTTGATCGCGTCCCCCATCGCTGTCGCTCTCATCGGCCTCGTGATCGAACGCTTCCTTTTGCGTCGGTTTTACGCGGCCGACCCCATTCTCGGCCTCCTCTTGACCTTCGGCCTCGCCATGGTCGGCGAACAAACGCTGCGGATGATTTTTGGGGCGGCACCTGTACCGTTCTCGATCCCACCCGAACTGCGCGGCCAAGTGTTCATTGGCGACTTCGTCTATTCCCGCTACCGGCTGATCATTCTCGGCGTGGTGATCGCCTGCGTCGCGGGCCTCTGGGTGCTTTTGACCCGTACGTCCTTCGGCAAGGTTGTCCGCGCCGGCGTGCAAAACCCCGACATGGTTGGCGCGCTCGGCATCTCGCTCAAACCCTACATGACTGCGGTGGTGATGATCGGGGTGGGCCTTGCAGCACTCGCCGGCGTCCTCGTCCCCCCCATCGCGGGCGTCCATCCGGCCATGGGGGCGGAGGTCATCACCTTCGCCTTCGTGGTCGTCGTCATCGGGGGGCTCGGGTCGTTCTGGGGGGTTGTTGCGGCCGCCGCAATCGTTGGCGTCTGCCGGGGGGTCACCGCTCATTTCTATCCGGCGGCGACGGAAGCCTCGATCTACCTCCTGATGGTTCTAGTGCTGCTCCTGCGCCCGCGCGGCCTCTTCGGCGAGCGCATTCAGAAGTTCGAGTAGCAGCATGACATCGAACACGAGATCTTTGATTGCGACTCTGATCGCGCTAATCGCGCTGCCCTTCGCCATGCTGGGCCTTGGCCTCACGCTGACATCGGCCACCGACGTGGTGATTTTTGCCATTGCCGCTATGGCACTGAACATTCTCGTTGGGCACACCGGCCTCGTTTCCTTCGGCCATGGCGCATTTTTTGGGATCGGCGCCTATGCGGCGGGTCTTGCCCAGCGCGGCTGGTTCCCTGGCGACATGCTCCTGCCGGGAGCGGTCGGCATTGGCGTGGTGTTCGTCTTTTCGCTCGCAGCCGGTTCACTCATCCTGCGGCGGAAAGGGGTCTATTTCTCGCTCCTGACCCTTGCTCTCACCGCCATGCTCTATGTGGTCGCGTTCCGTTGGACGGAACTCACCGGCGGCGAGAACGGTCTCGGCGGGATCGTCAGACCGAAGATCCTCGGCATCGATACTGCCAATCCCTGGGTTTTCTATGGGCTCGTTGCCATTGCCGCCTTCATCGCGGTCGTGGTTT
>JBAWYY010000201.1:0-5533 GCA_037143285.1 Alphaproteobacteria bacterium
ATCTCGATGGTATCGAAGCGCCCGTGATTGGCAGCCGCAACGCGGGAGAGGGCCGTAACCGCCCTTGCGGCCGCCCCAACATTCACGCCGGGCCTGCCGCGAACGCCATCGAGAAGCACTCGGCCTTTCAGGCGGTCGATCAGAGCGGCCGCAGCCTCTTCATCGATCGGGGCAGCGGCGAAGACCACGTCCTTCATCACTTCGACAAAGACGCCACCCAGTCCCACCATTACGATCGGGCCGAAAATCGGATCCATGCGGGCGGCCACGATCAACTCGATACCATCGCCTGCCACGGGCGACACTAGAAAGCCCTTAATGTCGGCAGTTGGCTTAGCCGCGGTCACACGGGCCATCATGGTGGTCGCTGCCGCAAGCGCGTCATCCGGCGCGATGTTCAGCGCCACGCCACCGACGTCGGATTTATGCGCGATATCGGCTGAGAGGATTTTCAGCGCGACAGGACGACCGAAGCCCATCGCCGCCGCCGCGGCCTCTTGGGGTGTTGCAGCCACCATTTCCGGCAAGACAGTCAATCCCGCTTTGGCGAGAAAGGCCTTGGCGCTCGCCTCATCGCTCTCTGTGCCGTCTAGGCGTGGGATGCCTATGAGGTCAATCGACGCCGACCCCGGCATCGCCAACGCACGTCCGGCTTCAGCCATAGCCCCGAGCATGGCGACCACCCGGCTCGGGTCCTCAAGACAGATGATTCCCTTGGCGCGATAGGCGTCGAGGACGTTGCGCGGTGCGGTGACGGCCAGCGCCACCGTGCGGTGCTCGTGGCCGACCAAGGCCCCTTCGATTTCGGCCTGCATTCGCGGCCCCATCACGGGTGAGGCAATCCAGGTCATGAAGAAGGCGGCGACCGCGTCCATCTGGCCCTCCGCAAAGATCGCCTTCAACGTCTTGCCGACGAGGCTTGGATCGTTGAACGCCTGGGCAGTCACATCGAGCGGATTGGCGAAGGATCCCAGCGGATTGTCGGCCTTCAGTCGGGCTGCTGTTTCCGGCGGCATGGGCGGTACATCCAGGCCGACATCGGTGGCGGCGTCCGCCATGAGCACGCCCGCGCCTCCAGAGATCGTCACGATGCCGAGACGAGTGCCGGGGAGCGGGCCTCGCCGCGACAGGCCCTCCACCGCGTCCATCAGCGCTTCGGTGGTGAGAACACGAATGGCGCCTGCTGCCCGGACGAGGTGATCGAACACGAGATCATCACCGGCGAGCGAGGCGGTGTGGGATCGCGCGGCTTCAGCGCCTCGCTCTGATCGGCCAACCTTGATGAGCACAACCGGTTTGCCGGCGGCTCTGGCGGTCCCAAGCGCTGCCAGAAACGCCGGCCCGTCCTTCACACCCTCCACATAGGCGGCAATGACCTTCACGCCGGGATCTGCCGCGAGGTGAGCGATGCAATCGGCAACCGTGACGTCGGCTTCATTGCCGGTTGCGATCCAGCGGGCGACCCCAAGCGAGCGGTCACGCGCAAGCACATGCAAATAGCTGGCATAGGCGCCGGACTGGCTGACGATGCCGATGGTGCCGCCCGCCACATTGCCGCCTTCAAGGAAGGACCCGAAGGTTGCCGCGTGCCCGGTCGCCGCATTGAAAATGCCAAGGCAATTCGGCCCGAGAATGCGCAGGCCATGCTCTCGACCGAGCGCCGTCAAACGCTCCTGTCGGACGACCCCCTCTGGCCCGGCTTCAGCATAGGCCGCAGTAAAGACGATAGCGCCGCGCGCGCCTTTGGCGGCGGCGTCAGCAATAGCGGCTTCTGCCAAGTCGGGCGCGACCGCGATGACGACGCAGTCGATCTCGCCGGGGATGGATGCCAGTGTCGGATAGGCTTTCAGCCCCTGGATCTCCGCCCTCGTCGGGTTCACCGGGTAGATCGCGCCGCCATAGCCCATATCGCGGGCATAACGGATCGGGCGCCCGCCGATGCGCGCGGGGTCACCGGACGCGCCGACGATGGCGATGGCTTTGGGTGACAGAAGAGCATCAAGCCCCTCGGGGCGAGGCGTGCCGACCATGACGTTTCCTTAAGCGGCCGGTTAGCCCGGTCCTTGTCACCAAAAGCTATCATTTGGCCTGAGCCTGTCCATGGACACGGCCGCATGGGCGCGACGCATCCCTTGACCGGGATGGTGCAACCGCCAAGATGACAGGCAAAGCGCCGTGAGAGCGCATGACCCGGAGGACGCCATGATCGACCGTCGCGCACTCGTCGGCGCCGCAAGCCTTGCCGCGCTGATGCCACGCCCCGCGCAAGCTCAAACCTTTCCGCAGCGCCCGCCACGCCTCGTCATCCCATTCTCGGCAGGCGGCGCAACCGACATCATCGGGCGAACCCTCGGGAATCGCCTCTCCGATGTTTGGGGGCAAGCTGTCGTCGTCGACAATCGCACCGGTGCTGGAGGCAATATCGCAGCCGTCGATGTGGCGCGCTCAGCCCCCGATGGCCATACCCTGATGATCCATGCCTTCCCCATGGTGGCGAACCGATTCCTCTATGCCTCGCCAGGCTATGAGCTCTCCGATTTCTCGCCGCTCAGCATGACCTGCCTGATGCCGAACATCATGGTGGTCTCGCCAAACCATGCCGCGAAATCGGTGGCCGAATTCATCGGCTTCGCGAAGAGCAATCGGGGCAAGGTGACCTTCGCCTCTGCCGGAAATGGATCGTCCCACCACCTTTCAGCGGAGCTTTTCCTAAGGCTGACCGGCATTGAGATGACGCACGTGCCCTATCGGGGCTCGGCGCCGGCGCTGATCGATGTGATCTCGGGTCGCGTCGACGTGATGTTCGACAATGTGACCTCCGCGATCAGCCATGTCCGAGAGGGCACCTTGCGCGGTCTTGGGGTTACGACCGCCGCGCGGGTGCCGCAACTGCCCCAAATCCCGACGGTCGCAGAGGCGGGCGTGCCGGATTATGAGGTGGTGTCGTGGTTCGGCTTGCTGGGGCCGGCGCGCTTGCCGCCGCAGATCCAGGCTAAAATTTCGGGCGATGCGGCCGATGCCGCAAGTCACCCGAGCGTGCGCGAACGGCTGGAAAATCTCGGTGCCATCATGGTCGGAGATCGCCCGGACACTTTTTCAGCCTTCATTGATCGCGAAGCGGCCAAATGGTCTCGGGTGATCCGCGACGCCAATATCCGCATCGACGGCTAAGCTATCGGTTCTGGAACAGCGGCTTCCGCTTTTCGAGAAAGGCGGTGGTCCCCTCTTTGAAGTCCTCGGTGGCGAAGAGGAGCGACTGGGCCTGCGCCTCCATTTCCAGCGCCGTTTCCAGGTCGATAACGGGCGCTGCCAGCATGCGTTTGGTCGATGCAATGGCGGTTGGCGCAAGCTGGGCGATCGTTTTGGCGAGCGCAACGGCTTGGGCGAGCGCACCCCCGGGCGGGGTGACCTCATCAACGAGCCCCAAGCGATGGGCTTCAGCCGCCGTAATGCTTTGCGCCGTCAGCATCAGGCGCCGCGCCGCACCACCGCCAATGCGGCGCGGCAGCGTGTAGGCAAGGCCCATATCCGGCATCAGCCCAATCTTGGGAAAGGAGGCCGCGAAAATCGCGTTCTCCGCACTCACAACGAGGTCGGCCGCCGCCACTAAGGCGAGACCGCCGCCCGCCGCATGGCCCTCGACCGCCGCAATGACCGGGCGCGGCCCCTTGACCATCAGGCGGATGATCTCATGGGTGATGGAGAGCCGCTCTCGGAAGGTCCAGGGCGTTGGATCAGCCATGGAGTAGATGTCGCCGCCCGCACAGAACTGGCCGCCAGCGCCTGTGACGATGATCGCCCGCACATCCGGCGCGGATTGCGCGGTGCGAAGCCCATCGACGAAGGCGCGCCGCACATCCATGGTGAGGGCATTGCGTTTTGCCGGATGGTCCAGCGTCAAGGTCGCAATGGACCCGTCAATCGCCAAGGTGGTCGTGCCGTCGCTCATCGCTGCCCCCGTTCGTTCGGGAGCGAGCCTATCAGTTCGGGCGCGGCTGGCGCCACACCAGGATCGCGACCAAGGCGGGCAGGATCATGCCCGCAGGCCACCAGAGTCGGAACGCTGTGGCCATATAGACGTAAAAGGCCCCCATAACGCCCCACATGTGATGTTCGAGCGTGACCGGGAACTCGTGCTCCTCGCTCAACACGGTGGCGCGGGAGTGGATGGCAAAGGTCAGGCCGGGAAAGGCGAGCATCACCAATGCCGCCCCGATGATCGCGAGCCCCATCCACAAGGCAAGCGGCACAGACCGGAAGCGCCGCCGGCCGGTGTCGATCAGCCAGAGGAGGAGCGCAATGCCGGGCATCAGGGGCAGCGCCTGGAGCATGACCACCGACAAGGACCGCCAGGAGGGCGCCTGATCAGCCAAAAGAATGCTTGTGAGCATGACGACCGCGCCGAGACCGCTCACCAAAAAGCCCGCCTGAATCGCCCGAACAAGCGCTCCGGGCCTCGGTTTCGCAGCTTTAACCGGCCGCAGTGGCGCTGCGCGCACGACCTCAGCCTCCGCCGCGGGCTTGGTCCGGCGGCGCTTTTTGGCGGGGGCGGGGATGGAATCAACGACCATGGCCGAACTTTAAGCGACCACCCGTTGATATCCGCTGAAGAGCCGGGCGGATTAAACCGAAAGTCCGAGGGCGGCCTCGCCCGCAGCCCGGATCGCCGCGATATTCGGGCGATAGGCGCCGGGACCGCCCTTAAACACGGCAGAACCCGCGACCAGCGCCCGCGCACCGGCCTTGGCGACCAATCCGGCATTGGCCGGCGTCACCCCGCCGTCGACCTCGATGATGATGTCGCGCCCGGCGGTCATGGCGGCGACTTCCGCGACCTTATCGAGCTGAGAGGCGATGAAGGCCTGCCCGCCAAAGCCCGGATTGACGGTCATCACCAGCACGAGATCGAGGAGGTCGAGCACCGGCGCGATCACGGCGGCCGGCGTGCCGGGGTTCAGCGAGACGCCGGCTTTGCGGCCTAACGTCCTGATCTGCTGGAGGGATCGGTGGAGATGGGGCCCGGCCTCCACGTGAACCGTGATGATATCGGCGCCGGCATCGGAAAAGGCCTTCAAATAGGGGTCGGCCGGCGCGATCATCAAATGAACGTCCATAACCTTGGCGGTATGGCGGCGCAGCGCCCGCACCACATCCGGCCCGATGGTGATGTTCGGGACGAAATGGCCGTCCATCACATCCACATGGATCCAATCGGCGCCGGCCTGATCGACCGCCTCAATCTCGGCGCCGAGGGCTGCGAAATCAGCGGCCAGAATCGAGGGGGCGATGAGGAGAGGGGAGGGCATGGGGAGCTCCGGCAGGCCTTAGCCCCCGGCGCCTAGCATGGGCTAGGGCACACCCGCAATCCGCGCCGAAAATCGAGCCCGAAGGACACACGATTTTGCACATACACATCGCCCGTTTCAGCGATTATACTGCAAAATGTGCAACGCTGTGCAACATCAGCGGTCTCAAGGATTATCATCCTATCACAGCTTGCCCGCCTGATCCAGCCTCGACGCGCGCCCCGCCT
>JBAWYY010000202.1:0-5486 GCA_037143285.1 Alphaproteobacteria bacterium
AGTGGTGGGCGTTACCAAGACGATGGCACGAGTCTAAGGCGTGATGAGGGGTTTGGCGGCCTCCACATCCGGCACGAAGCCGGCGCTCGCTTGGGAGGGGAGCGGGACGGTTTCCACCCCCAACAGCTTCAGGGCCATGGCGTGATTGAAATACCAGGGCGTGGGCAAGATCACCTGATCGCCGGCGCGCGCAAGCGCTAGAACTGTCGCGACAAAGGCGAGATTGCAGCCGGCGGTGATCGCGACCTCGCTTGGGCCGACATCGCTGCCATAGACCGCAGAGACCTCACGGGCATAGGCGCTCCGGAGCGCGTCATCGCCGACAATCGCGCCATAGCGTGCGGTCGCGGGATCGCCGGCGGCTGCCGCGAGCCGCGCGAGCAATTCCGGCGGCGGTGCCGAGCCAGGGGCTGCCTGCGACAGGTCGATGGCCGGCCCATGGGCGCCATCATAGCGCGTCATCCACGCGCGGGCAGCGGGGATCGGCGGCGTACCGGTGTCGAGAACGTCGGGATTGATCGCAAACAAGGGCTTACCACACCCCGGTATTGGGCATGCTCGCCCAGGGTTCCGCCGGTGCGAGAGCATCGCCCTTCTGCAGGATCTCAATCGAGACAAGATCGGGAGAACGCACGAAGGCCATGCGGCCGTCGCGGGGCGGGCGGTTGATGGTGACGCCGGCCGCCTGCAGCTTGGCGCAGGTCGCGTAGATATCGTCCACCTCATAGGCGAGATGGCCGAAATTGCGGCCGCCCGTATAGGTTTCCGGGTCCCAATTATAGGTCAGCTCCAGCATGGGCGCGTCACGCCGGCCGGCTTTGACCGCCTCGCGGGCTGCGGCTTCATCTTCAGGTGCGCAGAGGAACACGAGGGTAAAGCGTCCCTGCGGATAGTCGTTGCGCCGGATCAGAACCAACCCCAATTTGGTGCAATAAAATTCAAGCGATTGGTCCAGGTCGGTGACACGGACCATGGTGTGGAGAAAGCGCATGGAGGCCTCGGTGCGAGGGGAGGAGGAAACGTCGAGCGAGTTGAAGACGGCAATCGACGATCTGGCAAGCCTGTTCCGGCAGTCGAGCCGTGCGCTGGCGTTTACAGGCGCGGGGCTTTCGACCGAATGCGGCATCCCCGACTTCCGCTCACCGGGCGGGCTGTGGTCGCAGAACAAGCCGATCCCGTTTCAGGCCTTTGTCGCAAACCGTGAGGCGCGGGCCGAGGCGTGGCGGCGCAAGTTCACCATGGACGATAGTTTTGCCGGCGCGGTCCCTGGGCGCGGCCATCGGGCGCTCGCCGATCTCATCGCGCGCGGCCGCCTCATCGGCGTCATCACCCAAAACATCGACAATCTCCATCAGGTCTCGGGCGTTGATGGCGACCGTCTGGTCGAACTCCATGGCAACGGCACCTATGCGACCTGCCTTGCCTGTGCAGAACGCCACGAATTGTCGTGGGTGCGACATCGTGTCACGAGCGGCGATGTGGCGCCCGATTGCCGGTCCTGTGGCGGGGTCGTGAAGTCGGCCACGATTTCCTTCGGTCAGGCCATGCCCGAGGCTGAATTGCAGCGCGCGGTGCGGCTGTCGCTCGCCACCGATTTGTTCATTGTGATCGGGTCTTCGCTGGTTGTGCACCCGGCAGCGAGCCTTCCGGTAACGGCAAAGCGCAATGGCGCGCGCCTGATCATCATCAACCGCCAGGAAACGCCGCTCGACGATATCGCCGATCTCCTGATCCCTGGCGATATCGGCACTGTGCTGTCAGGGCTCGTCCAGCGGCTGAATTGACCTTAGGACAAGCGGTTAGAGGTGTCGCCAAGACAGTTCAATGCTGTGAAAATGGCTGGGGTGAGGGCGATTCAGGGCTTTGCGAGTGGCCCTAGGATGTTATCTTATCTGGGTAGAATCAGATGATCGGCGTTGAGGCCAAGGATGCCGATCCCAGGGCGGCGGTGAGCGTAATGACGTCGGACGGCTCAAATCCAGAAGACCTCGGCGGGAAGGGACTTAACTCCCTGTCGCCGGGAAGCGATACGTCTATCGACGAAGTGCCTACCGATCTCGTCGAAATCGCGGGATCGATCAAATGGTTCGATGTAGCGAAGGGCTACGGGTTCATCGTTCCCGATGGCGGTGGCGCAGATGTGCTTTTGCACGTGACCTGCCTCAGGCGCGATGGCTACCAGACAGCTTATGAAGGCGCGCGCGTCGTGGTGGAGGCAGTGGCCCGCCAGCGCGGGTTCCAGGCTTTCCGTGTCCTCTCCATGGACGACTCAACCGCGCTTCATCCCTCGCAGATGCCGGCGGCCCGCACTCATGTGGCCGTGACCCCGACGAGCGGTCTCGAGCGCGCCGAAGTGAAGTGGTTCAACCGGCTGCGCGGCTTTGGCTTCCTGTCGCGTGGGCCTGGCACCCCCGATATCTTCGTCCATATGGAGACGCTGCGCCGTTATGGGCTCACCGAGCTTCGTCCGGGACAGTGGGTGCTCGTGCGCTTCGGCGACAGCCCGAAGGGTCTGATGGCGGCGGAAGTGCGTCCTGAAGGCGCGCCGTTCCCGGCGTCGCATTGAGGATAGGCCCATGGCTCAGGCTCTAGATCGGCGAGCCTTGATGCTGGGCGGAGCCGCAATCATGGTTTCAAGCCCGGTTCTGGCTCAGCGTGTCATGGACCGCCTTACCATTGTGACCCAGGCTGGCGTACGCCATAGTTTCACACTTGAACTAGCGCTCACCCCCGATCAACGCTCGCGCGGCCTGATGTTTCGCCGCGAAATGCCGGCCGATCGCGGCATGCTGTTCGATTTTGGCGAGCCCGAGCAGCCGATTTCCATGTGGATGAAGAACACTTATCTGTCGCTCGACATGGTTTTCATCCGCTCGAACGGCCTGATCCATCACATCGCCGAGAATACAACGCCTTTGTCGGAGGCGATCATCCCCTCCAACGGGCCGATTCGTGGCGTGCTGGAAATTTTGGGCGGCACAGCGTCCCGTTTGGGCTTCAAGGTCGGCGATCGCGTCGAACATCCCGTTTTCACGAAGGCGTAAGGCCAGCGCATCGATCTCCTTGCCGGGAGGGGGGCGTTTCGGTTATCCAGGCGCTATTCGGGGCGTAGCGCAGCCTGGTAGCGCGAGAGTTTTGGGTACTCTAGGTCGCTGGTTCGAATCCAGTCGCCCCGACCACGCTTGGCCCCGCCCGGCCGCTCGACCAGGGCGCATAGGAGAGCTTGATGGTCGCCCGTATCTATCGCCCCGCCAAGACCGCCATGCAGTCCGGTCGCGCGAAGACCCATGAATGGTGCCTGGACTTTGAGCCGGAGACCCCGCGCCAGATTGAGCCGCTAATGGGGTACACAGGCTCATCCGACATGAAGCAGCAGGTGCGGCTGACCTTCGAGTCGAAGGAACTGGCGGTGGCCTATGCCGAGAAGCATGGCATTGCCTATCAGGTGTCGGAACCAGCCGAGATGAAGCGCCGCACAATGGCCTATTCCGACAATTTTAAGTTCGACCGTGTCGGGTCTTGGACCCATTGACACCGTGCTGAGATCGGTCCCGTAGCTCAGTTGGATAGAGCGTCAGCCTTCTAAGCTGATGGTCACAGGTTCGAATCCTGTCGGGATCGCCATTCACCGGAGGGCCTATGGCCGCTCTTGCCCACACGGATTTGCCAGCGGCAACGCCCGCTCAGCGCGTGAGAGCGACGTTTGCCGATGCGCTGCGTCGGCTGTTCCGGCCGGTGAGAGCAACTGCGACGCCGGCTTTCACGCTATTTCCGGATTGGGCGACCTGGACCTGTGCTTGGCTGATTGGCGCCGGCGTCACGCTTGCCGGCATGGCCTATGTCGACCCCGTCGTCATGACTTGGCAGCGGGAGGTGACCGGGTTTGCCGCGCTTGTCTTCGAGATTCTCACCGATATCGGCAAATCCGGCTGGTTTCTTATCCCAACCGGCGTGCTGACGCTGGCGATCTTGATCCGCGCGCCCTTGGCGAAGGATTTCAGCGAGCGTGTGGTTTTGGCGCTCTGCGCGCGCGCGGCTTTCTTGTTTTTAGCCGTGGGCGGTTCGGGGCTGATCATCACCATCGTCAAGCGGCTGATCGGGCGCGCACGGCCTTGGGCCTTTGATGCGATGGGAACGCTGTACTTCAACCCAACCGCTTGGTCCGCTCAGTTTGCGAGCTTCCCTTCCGGCCATTCGCAGACGGCCTTCGCTATCGCCATAGCGCTTCTTTGCCTTTTTCCCCGCTGGCGCTCTTGGCTCCTGGCCGTCGCGGTGATCGTCGCGGCGAGCCGTGTGATCGTCGATGCCCATTACTTCACCGACATTGTGGTGGGGTCGATGTGGGGCGCCTGGTTCACCTGGATGACGCGGGAATGGTTTGCGCGGCGCGGGCTCGTCTTTTCCCCAAGCGCTTCGCGGGCGCCTTTTCCCATGCCGCAGGCGCGGGTGAGGGCGGCCTTCAAGCGTTTGATCGACAGGCCGTTCCCATGAAGCAAGCTCCTGCCCCGGTTCCGGCCGATGTCGCATTAATCGTCTCCGAGGTCTGGGCGAGTTTTGTCGACGGCGTCACCAATCGCCATTCAGTGTTCCATACCCCGACTGTTGCGACGATGGCCGCCGACGGCAGCCCGAGTTTGCGTACTGTGGTGCTGCGGGCTGCCGATCCCGAGCTAAGGCTCATTCGGTTCCACACCGATCTGCGCTCACGAAAGGTGAGCGAGATTGCCAGGGAACCGCGGGTGTCGGTCCACGTCTATGACCCCAGGGCAAAGATCCAGGTACGCCTTTCCGGCCGAGCCGTGGCAAAGCCGATAGGAGCGGGCGGCGAAGTTGCCTGGGACGCTTCACGCCGCAAGAGCCTGTTCTGCTACGGCATCGCGCCTGGACCAGGCACGCCGATCCCTGAGGGCGGGGCTTATCACATGCCGACCGAAGAGCATGAGATCGACGGCGGCGCGCCAAATTTCACGGCCGTTGAAGTGACCATTGACGGCTTCGAATGGGTGTTCCTGCATGTGGCCGGCCACCGGCGAGCAGGCTTTACCTGGAACGGCAATGCATCAGGCGGCCAGTGGGTCGGGACCTGGATGGTGCCGTGAGGCCCCCGCTTTACTGACGGGGGTCCTCATCTCTTGCATCTCGACAAGCGGTAATCAGGCGAGCGCCGTCATGCGCTTGAAGCCTGCTGCCACATCAGCTTTGAGGTCGTCCAAATCCTCAAGCCCGATCTGGAAGCGAAGCGCCGGGCCTTCGGGTTGCCACTTCGTCGCGGTGCGGAAGGGCGCACAGTCGAAGGGCACGCAGAGGCTCTCATATCCACCCCAGGAATAGCCCATGCCAAAGAGCTCAAGGCCATCAAGGAAGGCGCCAAGCGCATGATCAGAAACTGGTTTAAGAATAACCGAGAACAGGCCTGAACTGCCTTTGAAATCGCGCTTCCAGATGGCATGTCCGGGGTGGCTCGGGAGGGCAGGGTGAAGGACCCG
>JBAWYY010000203.1:0-5471 GCA_037143285.1 Alphaproteobacteria bacterium
TGCGCCCGCCGTGCTGGAAGTGCGCGGCGAGATCTACCTGAGCCACGAGGATTTTGCCGCGATCAATCGCCGCCAGGCCGAGAAGGGCCTGCCGCCCTTCGCCAATCCCCGCAATGCGGCCGCAGGCTCGCTGCGCCAACTCGACCCCGCCATCACAGCCGAACGCCCGCTGCGCTTCTTCGCCTATACCTGGGGCGAGGTGGCCCCCGCGCTCCCCGCCGACACTCAGTCAGGCATGGTCGCGGCCTTCGCCCGCCTCGGCTTCCCCGTGAACCCGCTCACCATCAAGGCCGAGAGTGCGGACGAATTGCTCGCCCATTACCGGCTCATCGAACAGCGCCGCTCAAGCCTCGGTTATGATATCGACGGCGTCGTCTACAAGGTCGACAGCCTCGCGCTCCAAGAGCGGCTCGGCTTCGTGTCGCGCTCGCCGCGCTGGGCGATTGCCCATAAATTCCCGGCCGAAAAAGCGACAACCCTTCTGGAAGCCATCGAAATCCAGGTCGGGCGTACCGGCGCGCTCACCCCTGTCGCCAAGCTCCGCCCGGTGACGGTCGGCGGCGTCGTCGTCTCAAACGCGACCCTCCACAATGGCGATGAGATCGCCCGCCTCGACGCGCGGCCCGGCGACACCGTGGTGGTGCAGCGCGCAGGCGACGTGATCCCGCAGGTCGTGGAGGTCGTCGACCCCACGCGCGAGGGCCGCGAACCCGCTTACGTCTTCCCGCACATTTGCCCGTGCTCGCTGCAAACACCGGTGGTGCGCGAAACCCTCGCCTCGGGAGCGGAGAGCGCGGTACGCCGCTGCACAGGTGAGTTTGCCTGTCCGTTCCAGCGGTTGGAGCATTTGCGCCATGTTGTATCGCGCCGGGCGCTCGACATCGAAGGTCTTGGCGAGGAGCGCCTTGCCACGTTCTTCGCCGATTCCGACCTGCCCATCCGCGAGCCCTCGGAGATATTCACCCTTGCCCGCCGCGACGAGGCAAACCTGAAAAAACTCAAGGACAAGGAGGGCTTCGGCTCCCAGTCCGTCCGCAATCTGTTTGATGCCATTGAGAGCCGCCGGACCGTTGGGCTCGACAGGGTGATCTTTGCGCTAGGCATCCGCCATGTCGGCGAAACCACCGCCCGTGTCCTCGCCCGTGCCTATGGCACCTGGGCCGAGTTCCACGGTCTTGCCTTGCGGCTCGCCTCTGGTGATGAAGAGGCCGCTAAAGAGCTCGATGCGCTCGACCAGATCGGCGACGCCGTGGTCGAGGCCTTGAGGCGCTTTTTCAGTGAGGACCACAATCGCGCGATGGTCGAGCGCCTCGTCGCCGAATTGACGATCCTGGACGCGGAAAAGCCGAAATCTGATACGGCGGTCGCCGGCAAAACCGTTGTCTTCACCGGTTCGCTCGAAAAAATGACCCGTGATGAGGCCAAGGCCATGGCCGAGCGCTTAGGCGCCAAAGTTGCGGGCTCTGTGTCGAAGAAAACCGACCTTGTGGTGGCGGGCCCCGGCGCCGGTTCGAAGCTCACGCAGGCGCGCGACCTCGGCGTGCGCGTGATTACCGAGGACGAATGGTTCGTTTTGATCGGGGAGGGGTGATCCCTACGCAATGAACCTTGTGCGCAGGTGCTTTTTCCACAGGGCGGAGCGTATGGGGCGATAATGGCGGCCAATTCGGGCCATTTGAGCCAGAAAATAGCCTTTTCCAAAAGCCGCACTATGGAGAAACCGAACCGCCAAATGTCGGTAACCCTGGAATTTAACGAGTCCTTAGCTCGGCTATGGTTGCATTTGCTTTCAAGAGACCGTTAAGAATTTCGCATTGCAGCAATCCGATGGCATGCCGCTCTCGTAGGACAACCCACGAAAGTGACGAGCACCCGGACAGCTTGCCCGGTTTCACCGAGCCCTAAGCGGCTCGCACCTGCCGGTTTCTCCGAAGCGGAGGTTACGCAGTGCCCCTCTATCACTGGTTCGAAGCGTCGCACGCCTTCATGTCGCCCTATCGGGCCATGGCAGATGCGACCCGGATCGCGCTGAAGAATCCCATCAATCCCTGGTCCCATACCGAATTCGGTAAACAGATGGCGGCCGCTTGCGAGGTGTTCGAGCGCACCACGCGCCGCTATGCCAAGCCCGCCTTTAACCTGCCGTCCGCGCTTGTGGGCGGCGAGCGCGTGGCCGTGACCGAAAAAGTCGTCTGGAAGCGTCCCTTCTGCGACCTTATCCATTTTGAGCGCGCGCCCACCCGCGTGCTGCGTAACGACCCGAAGGTGCTCATCGTCGCGCCGATGTCCGGTCACTATGCCACGCTGTTGCGCGGCACGGTCGAGACCTTCTTGCCCAATCACGAGGTCTTCATCACCGATTGGGCGGATGCCCGCATGGTGCCGCTCGCCGCCGGCTCCTTCGACCTCGACGACTACGTCGACTACGTCGTGTCCATGCTGCAATTCCTTGGTCAAGACACCCATGTGATCGCGGTTTGCCAGCCCTCTGTCCCGGTGTTCATGGCGATCTCGCGCATGGAACAGATGGAGGACCCCTATGTGCCGACCACCGTCACCCTCATGGGCGGCCCGATCGACACGCGCTCAAACCCGACGGCTGTGAATGCTCTCGCCGTTGAGCGGGGCACCGAATGGTTCCGCCGCAACGTGCTCTCCATCGTGCCGTTCCCCCATCCCGGCACCATGCGCAAGGTCTATCCGGGCTTCCTCCAGCTCACGGGGTTCATGACCATGAACCTCGACCGCCACGTGGACGCCCACCGCGATCTCTACAAGAACCTGATGAAGGGCGATGGCGACAGCGCCCAGAAGCATCGCGAGTTCTATGACGAATATCTCGCCGTCATGGACCTCACGAGCGAGTTCTATATGCAGACCATTGAGCGGGTCTTCGTCGAGCATCACCTGCCGCTCGGCATCATGAAGCACCGCGGCGAGCCGGTTGACCCGACCGCGATCAAGCGCGTCGCGCTGATGACGGTCGAAGGCGAGAACGACGACATTACCGGCGGCGGGCAGACTTTGGCCGCCCATCGTCTCGCCACCAATATCCCCGAGGATATGCGGGTTCACTACCTGCAGCCCATGGTCGGCCATTACGGCGTGTTCAACGGCTCGCGCTTCCGCGCCGAGATCGCCCCGCGCGTCATGGACTTCATGCGCACCCATTCCTATCGCAAGGCGATGGCTGCCAAGGGCGCAAAGGCGCCGAAGAAGGCCTCAGGCGGCGGCGCTTATGCGCAAGGGGCCGCCGTCCATCGCCCGGAATCGAAATGAACTGACCCTGAGACCGCGCGCGCTCATTCTTTCGGTGCGCGCAGTCGTCCCCAGGCGAAGGCCAGGAAGACGCCCACCAGCGTGAGGGCGAGGCCGAACCAAGTCAGCGCATATTCAAAATGCCTGTTGGTGAAGGTGACGCGCGTCTCGCCGGCTTGCGGGATGCCGCCGGGGATATCGACGCGTTCCTGATCCAGGGAGAAGGGCGCAAGATCCGTCGTGGCCAGCCCGACCGATCGCGCCATGGCCGCGATGTCGCGCGTATAAAACAGGCGCCGAGCCGCATCGTCTGATGCCGCAAAAAGCCCGCGAGGCTCCGAGAAGCGAATGAGCCCCGTCACCGTCACGAGGCCGTCCACTTGGCCGGCGGCCCGGCTCTCTGGGCGAAGCCTGTCCAGCGGCACGAAGCCGCGATTGACCAGGATCTCGCCGCCGCCGTCCAAGGCGAGCGGGGTGAACACCATATAGCCCTGGCCCTGGAGGCGTCCGGCTTCTGCCGCCCGGCGCGTATCGCCCGCGACCCAGTAGAGATAGCTTTCCTTGTCGTGGCGATAACGGCCTGATGCCGTCACCCGCCGATATTCGTCCCGCTCGGCCGTCAGGCTCGGCCAAATCAGCCGTGGCGCTAGCGGTATCGCGGTAGCGTGGGTGCGCTGCTCGACGGAAGCAACGAGAGCATTCTTCCAAGCAAGCCGTTCCAACTGCCAGAAACCGAGCGATAACAGGATGGCGAGCGCAACAAGCGTTGCGATAGCTGGAACAGCGAGCGATCTCAGACGGGTGAGTGACATGCCCGCGCCAGTACGCTCAACCCGCGCGCCTGTCGAGATGGCAGGAGACCCAGTAAATTCTATTCGTGTTGCAAGGAATTCCCCTTCTGCTCGTTAACCCCTTTTTCAAGCCTGATAGGTAAACCTCGGATATGTGGGGGCCACAAATCCCCAATGGTGTTTTCGGGAGCTGTGGCCCGGCGGGGTGCTGCAGCGATCTGGGGAGTGAACGATGGCTGTTGATCTTTCGATTCCGGTTCTTGTGGTCGACGACTACAACACGATGATCCGGATCATTCGCAACCTCTTGAAGCAGCTTGGCTTTGAGGACATCGACGATGCCTCTGACGGCTCGGCGGCCCTCGCGAAGATGAAGGACAAGCGCTACGGCCTCGTCATCTCCGACTGGAACATGGAGCCGATGACCGGCTACGAGCTTCTGAAAGAAGTGCGTGCCGACGGCAGCCTGTCGAAAACGCCTTTCATCATGGTCACGGCCGAGTCCAAGACCGAGAACGTCATCGCCGCCAAGAAGGCCGGCGTGAACAATTACATCGTGAAGCCGTTCAACGCCCAGACGTTGAAGGCCAAGATCGACGCTGTCTTCGCCGACTGAGTATGCATCGCTGCTCTCATCCACCAGTGGGATTGGAGCTGCATTCTCCCGGGGACGCGCGGAAAACGCCTGTCCAAACGAAAGCTGTGGGCTATGGCGCGCGTCTCCACTGAACATCTCGACCGCATTGCGGATTTCGTCCGGTCCCGGCGCAACGAGGGCGTGTCCCTCGTCGATGTGGTGACGCTCGCCGAAGTGACGGTTGAATCGCTGACGAGCTTCTTCCAGTCGATCGACAAAACCGTCTATCGCGAGCTCTCGGACATCGCCTCCTTCATCGCAAAGATGAAATCGGAAATCGGCATGCTTCAGCCGAAAGATCTGAAAGAAAGCCGCATTCCAGCAGCAGGCCTTGAGTTGGACGCTGTCGTGATGGCGACCGAGAAGGCGACCAACGCGATCATGGGCGCCGCCGAAGAGGTCATGGCCGCTGACGCCTCCGACCCCGACGCGTACAAGGCGCTGGTTGACGAGCGCATGATGCTGATCTTCGAGGCCTGCTCGTTCCAGGACATCACCGGTCAGCGGGTCGCGAAAGTCGTCGAGACCCTGCAGTTCATCGAGACCCGCGTATCGCGCTTTGCCGAAGCGGTGAATGTCGCCGATGCCGACGGCTATATGACCGATGACGAGCGGGCACGCGAAGATCGCAAGATGAAGAACATTCTTCACGGTCCGCAGCTTGCCGGTGACGGCGTCGGTCAGGCGGATGTGGATGCGCTGTTCGGTGCCGCCCGCGCCAAAACAAAAGCCGGCCAGGCGGAAATCGCCGCGCTGTTTTCCTATAGGATTTGACCTCAGGCGCC
>JBAWYY010000204.1:0-5469 GCA_037143285.1 Alphaproteobacteria bacterium
CCGGACAACGACCTGACCGACGCGCAACGATCTGTGAGGCCGTGCATGGCCACGCATTCCTCGAACCAAGGTTTGAGCGCGTTGGCAAAGGTCACGAGCGAGAACTTTGAGCCGAGCATGCAGGCGGTCAGCATGGCCGCTTCCGACATCCCGATGACGGGCTGATCGAATAACTCGCGCGCAGCCATGAGGCCGGGATCGCCAAAGGCCGCGATAATCGCGACGTCGAAGGGCTCCGGCTCCTCCGCGATCATGTCGAGCACAATGGCGCCGCCAATTTGCGCTTCCGCCCGGCTCGACAAATAGGGAAAGCCACGCGGCGCGGTGAGCGCTTTGATGGTGGTTCCGGGACTTGCGACCGACCGACCGACCGCTTCCAGCCGTTCAGTGACACTGATGGATGTGTTGGGATTAACGAGAAGGATCTTCATCGCTCAGGCGTTTCCGTTCAGAACAGTCTCAAAGGCGCCCGCTGCGGCCAACACCATTCGGTCGCGCCCCTTGGCGCCGACAATCTGGAGCCCAATCGGCAAACCGGCGCGTCCGGTGCCGCAGGGGATAGAGATCGCCGGAGTTTGGGCGTGATTGAATAAGGGCGTGAAGACGGCATGGCCGCGCGGCGGGACGGCCTTGCCGCCGATCATGTCCGGCCCAAGTTTGGTCCAAGGCCAGGCGACACAGGGTGTCGTTGGACCGACAACAAGGTCAAAGCGATTGAAGAAGCGACCGACCGTATGGCGAATGACTTCGGAGGCTGCCAGCGCCTTTGCTACATCTGCCGCGCCGAACCGCCCGCCACTTTCGATCTGGGCGCCAAGATCGGGATCAATATCGGCACGCCGCTTGGCCCAAGCTTCCGTATAGAGGGCAGCAAGGCCCGCATGCTGCAGGGGCATGACCGACATTTCCGTAATGCCCTCGGGCCAGGGAATATCGGCTTCTTCGATGATATAGCCGGCCGAACGTAATGCTTTGACGCCCGCCTCAATGGCTAAGACCACTTCCTCATCGATAGGCACGTTCAAGCCAAAACGCGGCGAATAGGCGATCTTGAGGGATGACATCGGACGCGCGTCCAAGGGCGCTATCTCAACACTGTCGGGGTCGTCGGGATGAGGACCGGCCATCACCTCGAACATGAGCTTGGCGTCGGCGACATCACGTGTGATCGGACAGAGCGCTGACGTCCCCCAGAACGGCTCCACGAATCCGGGCCCATAAGGCACCGCACCAAAACTTGGCTTGAAGCCGACAAGACCGCAATGGGCGGGCGGACGACGGCTTGATCCTCCGGCATCGGTACCAAGAGACAGAGGCACAAAGCCCGCAGCAACAGCCGCCGCATTGCCGCCGGACGATCCGCCGGGGGTCAGCGTGTGATCCATCGGGTGATGGGTCGGGCCATAGAGCGGCGTCACCGTGAGACCCTTCGCGGCAAACTCCGAACAGGCTCCAATTCCGACGATCACGGCACCCGCCTCAACCAAGCGGGCGACGGCCAGGGCATCAGTCGGTGCGACAAAATCCTCGAAGAGCTTTGAGCCCTGGGTGATGCGCCGTCCGCCCACCCAGATATTGTCTTTCACGATCAGGGGTACACCCGCGAGCGGCAGGGTCTCACCCGCCTTCACACGTGCTTTGACCCGTGCTGCATTGGCGAGACCATAGGAACGGTCGTAGTTCACCACCGCGTTCAAGGCGGGGTTCCCAGCCTCGATCCGATTGAGCGCCTCGGTTGCAACGGCCTCAACGTCCAGCGCGCCTCGCCGAACCCCATCAGCGATGGCGACTGCAGATTGAAAGGTCACGGACGTCTCCCAGTCAGAAAAAGAAAAAGGCCGGCAAGCCCTGCGAGGAGCCCGAACACAGCGTAAGCAAGCGACAGGCCACCGAGTGCCGCAAGTCCTGCCACAGCGAGTGGCCCGAGAACGAGCCCGGAATAGCTCGCAACCAACACCGCGCCGGTCGCCTCAGCAATGCGTCCCTCCGGCGCAAGGCGCGCCACCTCAGCCAAAAAGATGCCGTTCCAACCGCTGGCGGTCAGCCCGAACACGAAGCACAGGCTCGCAAGTGGAAGCCAGGACCACGTTGCGTCGGCATTGGCGAGCGTCACCCCAAAAACACCCATGGCGATGCCGAGAGAGGCAATGACAGCCCTTGTCTCAACCCAACGGCTCGCGACCACACCCCAGCCCAGGCGGCCAATTAGCCCGCCAAACTGCGCTGTTGCGAGCAAGAGGCCGGCGGACACATGATCGCGTCCCAAGGTCGTGACGGCATGGGTCACGAGAAAGGTGTTCAGCGACATTTGTAGGACGACATAAGGAACCGTCGCCCAGCCGAGCCGCCACAAGGAGCTCGTGCTTCGAAACAACTTGAGTGCTGCTACGAAGTTCTGGCCGGTCGCTGCGCCCTTTGTCAGTGGGTCATAGCCACTCAGCATCTTGAGAAAAACGATGAAGCCGAGCCCCGCAATCGCCGCAACCAGACCGTAACCGGCAACGGCCGAGTAAATTGCAATGGCTGGCAGCAAAGCGGAACCGGCCACCGCTCCAAATTGATTGCCGCTCTGCCTGATGGAAAAGACCAGCGCGCGCTGATCGGGCCTAACGAGAACGCCGAGGAGCGCTGAACTTGCGGGGGTCTCTAAGCCGAAGGCGAAACCGATAACGATGCCAGCCGCTGCAAGACCTAGCGGTGTCGCGGTAGCCGCGAGCCCCATGGCTGTTGCAACAATGGCCATGCAAAGTGCTGCAACCGCAAACGACCCGAGGCGATTGGTGAGCTTCCCTGCACCGAGCGAGACCAGAACACCTGTCAGGAAGCAAAGCGTGGCATAGACGCCGAGATCCAGTTCCGAAAGGCCGAGTTTCGGGGCGAGAACACCCGGTGCGAAGAGCGCCATGGACACAATGACTTGAAGCCCGGTCATCGCGGCGATGGCCGGAATAAGAGGCGCTTCCATTCGGGTGGGCGTCGCCGCTACCATGGCGCTGTCACTAAAGGAGTGGGCTCATGGCGGGTGGGATATCGTTGCATGCGGTTGACGTTGCGCGCGGCATACCCGCGATCGGCATGCGGGTCGAAATCGCGCGGCTGAGCCCGACGCGGAAGGTCATAGCCGAGGCCGTCGTTCAGCCTAACGGCACGATCGATCATCCGGTCGTGACGGGCGCAGGCGTGATTGCTGGCCCTCATGAGGCCCTGTTCTTTGTCGGCGACTTTTACAAAGGGTCCGACATGGCCTCGCCATTTCTGGATCAAGTCCCGTTCCAGTTCGTCATTTTTGACGAGGATCTGCACTATCACTTGCCGATCAAGTTTACGCCTTGGGGTTTTTCGCTTTATCGCGGCGCTTGACCAACGACCCCAAAGCAATTGCTGATGTTCCGGAGTTTACCGGGGCACCGGCTGATCCAGAAGCGCATATTGGATGGTCAAGCCGCGCGCGTGGCGCCGGGCAGTGATTCTAGGAGCCGGCCAATCGTGTCGCCCGTCTTCAAAAGGTGGCCCCGCCAGATGGCACGCGCACCGGCATCATCGCGCGTCTCAATCGCGCGGATGAGCGCTGCATGTTCTTCAAAGGCTTCGGCCCAGCGTTGCGGGTCGACGATCGCCATGTAACGTCCGCGTTTGGCACGGAGCATCAAGCGTGCGTGACTTTCGATCAGCACGGAATTGCCGCAGGCATCCACAAGCGCCTGATGGATCGCGCTATTGAGATCGAAATAGCGGTCCTTGTCCCCGTTTCGAAAAGCCTCTGCCATAGCGTCGTGATCGCTCGACAACCGCTGGAGGACCATCTTGTCGTCGCGGTGAATGACCATCACGACCGCGAGGGCTTCGAGTTCGGCGATGACGGCAAACAGTTCCCGCGCCTCAACGGCGGTAAAGGGAGCGACTCTGGCTCCTCTGTTTTGGGAGAGGTCGACCAGGCCTTCCACTTCGAGGATCTTCAAAGCCTCACGCAGTGGTGTCCTCGATACGCCGAGGGCTTCGCATAATTCCCGTTCGACCAATCGTTGACCGGGCCGATAGAGACCACGAACAATAGCGTCCCGAAGCTTGGGGACTATTTGAACCGAGAGCGAGCGCCGGCGCGAGCGGCGGACAAGACGAAGTTCCATGCATCACTTTCGACGCAACTGCCGCGTCTTTACAACCCAAGCTTCGGCGAGAAGCCTTCAATCCACAAGAATAGTCATTGTTTCCCACAACCCGGATGCGATTTGATGCTGATCCATAGGGCTAGATCGCAACGGCCTTGCGCAGATCCTCGGCCGAAACAGAATTGCGGTCACCGGACAAAATAATCTGCCCGCGCTCCATCACCGAAATCTGGTCGGCGAGTTCATATGCGAAATCAAGGTATTGCTCGACCAGCAGGATTGCCATGTCGCCGCGGTTACGCAAATAGCGCAGCGCCTCGCCGATCTGCTTGATGATTGAGGGCTGGATACCCTCGGTGGGTTCATCGAGCACCAAAAGTTTCGGCCGCGTCACGAGCGCCCGTCCAATGGCTAGTTGCTGCTGCTGACCACCGGAAAGATCGCCGCCGCGCCGTCCGAGCATGTCTTTCAGTACCGGGAAAAGGTCGTAGATGTCCGAAGGCACATTGCGGTCGCCGCGCTTCAGCGGGGCATAGCCGGTCTCAAGATTTTCCTTCACCGTGAGCAGCGGAAAGATCTCACGCCCTTGGGGCACGTAGGCGACGCCGCGGCGCGCTCGTGTATAGGCCGGAAGGCCTTTGAGATCCTCACCGCGGAACGAGATGCGGCCACCGGAGATCGGTTGATGGCCCACAATCGCGCGCAAGAGCGAGCTCTTGCCCACCCCGTTGCGACCGAGCACGCAGGTGATGGCTCCGGGCACCGCTGAGACTGTCACGCCACGCAGAGCCTGGGCCGCGCCATAATGCAGGTCGATGGCATCCACATTCAGCATGATCAGCGCCCCAGATAGACTTAGATGACGCGCTGATTGTTCGACACGGCGTCAAGCGAACCCTCGGCCAAAACCGCGCCTTCGTGGAGGCAAGTCACCTTGCAATTCAGCGCGCGGACGAAATGCATGTCGTGTTCCACGACAATCACCGAGTGATCGACGCTTATCTCTTTCAGAAGCGTGGCGGTATCCTCAGTTTCGGCGTCGGTCATACCGGCGACGGGTTCATCGACCAGAAGAACCTTAGGGTTTTGCGCGAGCAGCATACCGATCTCGAGCCATTGCTTCTGCCCGTGCGACAAGGACCCCGCCAACCGATCACGGGCGTCGATGAGGCGCACGCGCTCAAGGGTCGCCTCAACCTTTTCCTTGGCCGGACGGCTGCGCTGGCCGAACAGTGCTGAGAACGGTCCGCGCGGGCCGGCAACCGCCAACAAAATGTTGTCGAAAACCGTGTGGCTCTCGAAGACGGTCGGCTTCTGAAACTTACGGCCGATGCCAAGTTCAGCGATTGCCGCCTCATCA
>JBAWYY010000205.1:0-5457 GCA_037143285.1 Alphaproteobacteria bacterium
CTGCAGGAAGGCACGCACAGCGGGATCAAGCCGGTTCCACCAGGCGAGATTGACGCCATAGGCAGCCACACCCCATTGAACGGGCAGCGTATACATATGCCGCGTCACCTCATACAGCGCGCGCCATTGCCGGTCGCGGTACCCGTCACTGCGCAATCGACAACGCCGCGTTCAAGGGCTGAGTAGACCTCGGGGAAGCCGATGGCGACGGGCTGGGCGCCGATCGACTGCATGAAATCATTCTGCGACCCGCCGGGCGTGCGCACGCGCCGACCTTTAAGGTCCGCAAGCGAGGTAATGGGGTCGCGGCAGAAGAACACTTGGGCGGGGAAGGGATAGGTTGCGACAATGCGCACGCCCACCCGCTCCAGCTCTTGGTTCAAGGTCGGCAGGATGGCATCGGCTACTTTGCGCGCGGTCTCATGGCTGGTGTTGAGGCCTGCGAGATCAACGATATCGAGCAGCGGCACGTCGCCGGCGACGGTGGGCAAGGCGATGCCGCCAACATCAATCTGGCCCGCGCGCAATACGCGCAGCAGTTCCGGACCGTTGAGGTTGCGCTCCGGCCAGCTTGCGAGCGTCACGCTGATGCGCCCGCCGGAGCGCACCGGCAATTGCTCGCGCAGCATCGGGATATCGACGCGCAGATATTGCGGGATCGAGGGCGAAAGCTGCGTCACCATCTGGATCGCCACCGGCGGCCCTGGCGGCAAGGTCGGCACCTGGGCGCGGACGGGGCTTGCGAGAAGGGCGAGGGCTGCCAGGGGCAGGAGGCGTGACGCGTGCGGCATGGGTCGGCTCCAAGGGGTCAGGGAGCTTAGGCACTGAGGCCCTACTGAGTCGAGTGACATGGAGGGCGGTATTGCGAGGCCAGCACCGGTTCGCTGGGCGATCTCAGGTCTACTGCGCCGTCTCTGCCCGCTTGCTGTTAGGACGCGGCCTGTTTAAACGGCTCCTATGTCGAACATGGTCTCGTCCCCCGTCGCCCGCCGCCGCACCTTTGCGATCATCTCGCACCCGGATGCGGGCAAAACGACCCTGACCGAGAAGCTGCTCCTGTTCGGCGGCGCCATTCAGCTTGCCGGTGAGGTCAAGGCGAAGCAGGGGCGGCGCCAGACGTCCTCGGACTGGATGGCGATCGAACGCCAGCGCGGCATTTCGGTTGTGACCTCCGTGATGACCTTTGAGGTGGACGGCATCGTCCTGAACCTCCTGGATACGCCCGGCCACGAGGACTTCTCCGAAGACACCTATCGCACCCTGACCGCCGTTGATTCCGCCGTCATGGTGATCGATGCGGCCAAGGGCATCGAGGCGCGCACCAAGAAGCTGTTTGAGGTCTGCCGCCTGCGCGACATTCCGATCATCACCTTCGTCAACAAGATGGACCGCGAGGCGCGCGATCCCTTCGAGACGATCGATGAGATCGAGAAGACCCTGGCGCTGGATGTTGTGCCGATGACCTGGCCCATCGGCATCGGTCGCGATTTCGCCGGCACCTATGATCTCGTGCACCACCATGTCCGCCGCATCGACCATGACGATGAAGCCGTGAAGGTGAACGGTCCGGAGGCAGCCCTCTTCGACGAGCTTTTGCCGCGCGGTGGGGCCGATGCCTGGCGCGAGCAGGTGGCGCTCGCCGCCGGCGGCTTCAAGGACTTCAACCTTGAGAGCTATCGCCAGGGCCATTTGACGCCGATCTATTGGGGCTCGGCGCTGAAGAATTTCGGCGTGCGCGATCTCATCGATGCCTTGATCACCCATGCGCCGCCGCCGCGCGCCCAACAGGCCGACCGGCGTCTCGTCTCAGCGGATGAACCGCGCATGGCGGGCTTCGTGTTCAAAATCCAAGCCAATATGGATCCGAACCACCGCGACCGCATCGCGTTCCTGCGCGTCTGCTCGGGCAAGCTCACGCGCGGCATGAAGGCGAAGCTCGTGCGCACGGGCAAACCCATGCCGCTGCACACGCCGCAATTCTTCTTCGCCAAGGACCGCCAATTGGCGGATGAGGCCTTTGCCGGCGATATCGTCGGCATTCCCAATCACGGCACGCTGCGCATTGGCGACACGCTGACCGAGGGCGAGGACCTCGTCTTCAAGGGCGTGCCGAGTTTCGCGCCGGAACAGCTGCGGCGGGTGAAGCTGAAAGACGCCATGAAGGCGAAGAAGCTGAAGGAAGCGCTGCAGCAGATGGGCGAAGAGGGCGTGGTGCAGGTCTTCGTGCCCCATGACGGCTCGCCCGCCATCGTCGGCGTCGTCGGCGCGCTGCAGCTCGACGTGTTGAAAGAGCGCCTTGCGGCTGAATATCAGCTGCCGATCGATTTCGACCCCTGCCAGTTCCAGGTCTGTCGTTGGATCAGCGGCGAGGACCGCACGGCGCTGAACAATTTCATCGACAGCCACGGCTCTTCCATGGCGAGCGATCTCGATGGCGCGCCCGTCTATATGGCCTCAAGCGCCTTTTCGCTGCGCTATGAGCAGGATCGCGCGCCCGGCATCGTCTTCGCCGATATCAAGGATTATCAAAAGGCCGCGTGAGCTCATCGCTTAAGTCCAACGCATTTATCGTGCGCGGCGTTACTGCGCCGCGACCCGCCGGCCGCCGCCGCGCGAGGCCTCAGCCACCATCGCGATGACGCGGGCATGCAGCCCGTTGTCCTTCTCGATATTGAAGTGGTTGAGGTGCTGCACCGTGCGCAGGTCGACATTTTCAAAGCGCCCGCGGAACTGAGGCCCGGGATTGAGGGCGACCGCCCAGCCATTGTTCGACTGGAAGTAGTTCACGAAGCGCTTGGCGCCGCCCATCACGGTCATGCGCGAGACGGGATCGAAGGCAACCGCCAGCCCCACCTGGGCGCGCGCCGCACCCACCGTATTGGCGATGGAGGCCACCGCATCGGCACCAAGCGAATGGCCGACAATGACGGCGACTTCGCGGCCACGGCTTGCCTGTTGGCGTGCGATAATGTCGCGGGCAATGGTTTCCCATTCACCGTGGGTATGGGTGGTCGCGACATAGCCGAGCCGTGTCAGTTTGTCCGCGAGATCGTCGATGCCGCGCGAGAACACATCGGCCAAGCCGCGGATCAAATAAATGCGCGTGCCGGCTTGAGGGCGCTGCTGACTGGCCTGGCGATTGATCGAGCCGGTGGAGAGCCGCTCCGTGCCGGTAAACTCGCCGCGCACCATCTGAACCGTGCCGCCACTGGTCTCGCGCAGATCCAGCTCCGTCTGAGCTGTGGTTTGGCAGCCGCCAAGCAGCGCTGCGGCCAGCACAATACCAACCAAGCCTTTATGCACTCGTCCGATCATGATGGCGACTAGCCCCGCGCCTTTGCCGTTGGTCCACACCATGAGTCCATCATGGTTAACGCAAACTGAAAGCCGCCGTTTTAAACGCTGTCAATGGAGATAGGGCACGATGCGTTTGGTGCGCTCAACATAGCTGTCATATTGTGTCCCAAATGCCTCGCGCATCATGGCTTCCTCGCGATTGACGCGGGTCAGATAGAGCGTCCCGAAGCCGACGATGCCCGCAAGGCCTGCGATCCAATTTTGCAGCATGAAGGCCTGTGCGACGCCCCAAAGGAAGAAGGCCGTGTACATGGGGTGGCGCACCAGCGTGTAGACGCCGTCGGTGACGAGGGTATGGCCCTCACGCAGCTCAAGGGTCTGAGACCAATTGCGTTTCAGCTGGCGATGGGTTGCGTAAAACAGCCACAGCGCGCCGATCCAGACGAAGAGCCCAAAGATCGCGAGGGTGGGTGAAAAGCCCCAATCCGCACTCGATAAGATCCCGCGTCCATCGCGTATCGCCATGGAGACCGTATAGGCGATGGGGATGAGGCCGAGGCCCGCAAGCGAGATGAACAGCACGATGCGTTCGCGCCGATCAACGTGGCTCACCGTGACCCTATTCTTGCGGCGGTTCTTCATCTCATGGGGAAAGCGGATCGCCCCCCAAGCAAAGACGCAGAAGACGAAAAGGGAGGCGGCAAACATTCGGGTCATAGCACTGGGGTCTCGTGGCCGGTCGCTGAGGGCTTGGTCGTGGCCAGGCGAAGCGAGCCGTCGGGCCCAAGCCCGTCTGCCACCGCATCGCCGTCGAACACGACCGCTGCGAGGGGAAATGGGCCGCAGGCGATCAAATGGAAGTCATAGGCATAACGTTGTTCGTTGCCCATGACATATTGGCGGTGCACGCGCAGCAGATTGCCGCGAAAGCGCGTCCAGGTCTCCGGCGCCAGCATGCGGGAGAGGCGGATCGCCCGGCTGACCGGCTTGGTCTTGGCCTCGATCTCCAGCGTCTCAACGGTGTTGCGCTTGTAGAAGGCGACGAAATCGACGTGGCTGTCATATTCCGCCCAAAGGATATTGGGCTCGTCGGCCACCGTCTTCACCGACTGGCGCAGCCATTGGGCTGAGGGGTGGAGGGCGATTTTCAGGATCGAGGAGCCGACCCCGCAGAGGCCGAGCGGAACGCCGCGGGTTGCAAGATCGGGATGGGCACGCAGCGCCCGCGCCACCGCCTCGACCATCCAGACCGCACCCAGCGAATGGGCGATGATGACCACTTCATCGACGCCGCCGTCGTCTAGCCCACGGCGGATCTCGTCCGCCATGGCGGCCGCGCGGGCATCGATTGAGGGTCGTCGCGAGCGGGTCATGTCGCGGGCGAAAATCCAGTCATTCATCATGTAATCGAGATGAAAACGCCGTCCCGGCCAAATGATCAGCGCGCCAAATACCAGGGGCGCAAGGAGCCAGGCGGCCTTGCCGAACAGGATCGCGCCAGCCGATCCGATGGCGGTCGAGAGGATCGCGAAGGCCAGCAAGAGAACTGCGGGATAAATCGCAAAAAGCGTGTAGCGCCAATAGGTCAGGATATAGCGCCAGACCGTGCCGCTCGCGACAAAATCAAGCGCTGCGACGCCATAAAGGCCGAGCCGCGCGATGAGCGAACGCGCGCCATCCTCCGCGATCAGATCGTCCCAGCGCAGCAAGCGGACATCGGTTTCGGTCACCCAGTCCGGGCCGCGAACGGTCGCGCTCCAGCGCGCGATGGGGCGCCCCTCAACGATCTCCAGGGGGCCCATTTCGGCCTTCAGCGACCAGGTCTTTTCGAAGCGCTTAATCTCGCGGGCAAAGCGATGGTGATGGCCCTCGGGCCCAATCGGCTCATAGCCGGTCAGGAGAAACGTGCGCCGGCGGGCAATGGATGTCGGCTGGTCACGCAAAGCGGGCTCTCGGAACGTGGTTTCGCCCCTCTTCGCATGATCGGCAAAGCTTTGCCAATGGCCGAGATCAACTGCGCGGGCAGGAGTTCACAGCTACTATTGTACGCCCCTCAGGATCATATCGGCGGCTTTCTCCGCGATCACGATGGTCGGCGCATTGGTGTTGCCGCCAATCAGCGTCGGCATCACCGAGGCATCAACCACCCTTAGGCCCTCA
>JBAWYY010000206.1:0-5450 GCA_037143285.1 Alphaproteobacteria bacterium
GTCCTGCCGGAGAGCCTCACCACCCGAACGGCAGTGGTGATGCCTATTTATAACGAGGCGCCGGCGCGGGTCTTTGCCACTGTCCAGGCGGTTGCCGAGGACGTGCTCAAAACCGGCCTTGGCTCTCACTTCGATTTCTTTCTGCTCTCCGACACCACCGATCCCGACATCTGGATCGCAGAGGAACGCGCCTTTCTGGCTCTTCGCGAGCGGCTGCCGGGGGTGAATGTCTATTACCGCCATCGCCCGAAAAACACCGCGCGTAAGGCCGGCAATATCGCGGAGTTCGTGACCTCGGTCGGCGGCAATTACACCGCCATGATCGTGCTCGATGCCGATAGTCTGATGACCGGCGAAACCATCGTGGCGCTTGCCGACGCCATGGAGAAGGATCCCGACGCCGGTATCATTCAGACCCTACCGCGTCTCATCAACCGCAACACCCTGCTTGCCCGTCTTCAGCAATTTGCCGCTGCCGTCTATGGCCCGGTCTGCGCGGCCGGCCTCTCCACGTGGTCCGGTCGCGACGGCAATTATTGGGGCCATAATGCCATCATCCGGATGGAGGCCTTTGCGGAAGCGGCGGGCTTGCCCGATCTGCCGGGAAAACCGCCCTTCGGCGGCCATATCCTGAGCCACGATTTCGTTGAGGCCGCCCTCATTCGCCGGCGCGGCTATTCGGTGACCATGCTGCCCCTGCTTGGCGGCTCCTATGAAGAAAGCCCGCCTTCGCTCATGGATCTTGCCATCCGCGACCGGCGCTGGTGCCAGGGCAATCTTCAGCACAGCCGCGTCTTCGGCGCTAAGGGGCTGCATCTCGCGACCCGCCAGCACTTTCTGACGGGGATCATGAGCTATTGCGCGAGCCCGCTCTGGCTGTTCCAGCTTCTCGTCGGGCTGACGCTCGCTTTGCAAGCGGCCTTCATCCGGCCGGAATATTTCACCAATCAGTTCTCGCTCTTTCCGGCCTGGCCGGTCTTCGATGCCGAGCGCGCCTTCAATCTCTTCGTCTTCACCATGGCAATTTTGCTCGCCCCAAAAGCGTTCGGCTGGCTCGTCACGCTCGTCGACAATAAGGCTCGGCGCGGCGCCGGCGGCGCGATCCGACTGACCATCTCGACCTTTGTAGAGATCATCCTCTCGGCTCTGCTCGCCCCGATCATGATGGTGCTGCAATCCGGCTCAGTATTTTCGATCCTGTTCGGCCGTGACACCGGCTGGAAGCCGCAGCGGCGCGATGACGGCTCGATCCCGCTGAAATCCATCATCGCTCGCCATTGGCGCCAGGTCCTTTTGGGCCTTGTCGCGGCCCTTGGCGCTTTCTCGATTTCCGAGCACATCTTCTATTGGATGAGCCCGACCCTCATCGGCCTCGTGCTGGCGGTTCCGCTCTCCTGGGCAACGGGATCAGCGAGCATAGGCTTCACGCTGCGCCGCTTGGGCCTTCTTCTCATCCCTCAGGAGACGACCCCGCTCGCAATTGCTGAGCGATCCTGGGCGATTACGCGGGAATATGAGGCGCTCGGGCTCGACGACGGCAAGGCCCTCGACCTCGTGCATGGCGACGCCACGTTCCGCGAACTGCACCAAGAGATCATCCAGGTGCCGCCGGCGCGCTCGCGCGGGCGCATTGACGTGGACCGCGTCGTTGCCGAGGCCAAGCTGACCGACGCGCAGACCATTGGAGATGCCAAAACCTGGCTTACCCCACGCGAGATCATGCTGGTCCTGCATGACCGCGCGCTGATCCAATTGCTCGCATCCCTGCCTGAAGAGAAGGCGGCGCCCGCCGCGTAAGGCCTGCCTATTCTCTAAGCAGACCCCTCGATAGGCCTGTGCACCCCGATTGAGCGTCACTACCCATCCCTCTGCCTCTTTTTTGACAGTCAGTTGATCTCGCTTCCTGATTTTTCACATGCACTCACTGGCATAGTGATTGCTACCTCGCACGCGAGAATGATTGTGCATTTCGCTTAAGGACCACATGGCCGCCGATTTTACCCCGGAACAGAAACGCTACCTCGAGGGCTTTGCGTCGGGCATCGCGGCGATGAAGGCGGCAGGTGGGCTCGGGGGCGCGCCTGCAGGCCAAGCGCCGGCCGAACTTACCGGGCCCGAGGCCGAGCATAACCGCGCGCAAGATCGGACGGTCGCTGCCGGCGGCAAACTGGTTGATCAAGAGAAGTGGAAGCGCAGCGAAAACCCTTTCGACGCCTATGCGCGGCTCACCCGCGAAGCGGCGACCGGCGCGCTGCCAAAGCCCGACGACAATTTCCGCTGGCGCTATCACGGCCTCTTCAATGTGGCGCCCGCGCAGAACAGCTTCATGTGCCGCCTGCGCATTCCCAACGGCATTTTGAATTGGTGGCAGGCCCACGGCGTTGCCGATCTCGCCGAGCGCTTCGGCGGCGGCTATGTCCATGTGACCACCCGCGCAAACCTCCAGATCCGCGAGATCGCACCGGAAAATGCCGATGCCCTCCTCCAAGGCTTGAGCGATCTTGGGCTAACTGCCCGAGGCTCGGGCGCCGACAATATCCGCAACGTGACGGGCACGCCGACCGCGGGCATCGACCCCATCGAGCTTCTCGATACGCGCCCCTATGCGCGCGCCTGGCACTTCCACATCCTGAACGATCGCTCGCTCTATGGCCTGCCGCGCAAGTTCAACGTGGCCTTTGACGGTGCGGGCACCACTGCGGTGTTGGAAGAGACCAATGACATCGCTTTCCAGGCGGTCGAGGTTCTGCGCGGTGCGCCAGTTGAGCCCGGCATCTGGTTCCGCCTCGCACTCGGCGGCATCACCGGCCACAAGGATTTTGCGAGAGACACCGGCGTCATCGTCAAGCTCTCGGACGCCATCGATGTGGCCGATGCGATCGTCCGCGTTTTCATCGATGCCGGCGACCGCACCAATCGCGCCAAGGCGCGGATGAAATATGTGCTGGACGACTGGGGTTTCGACAAATATCTCGCAGCCGTTGAGGAGAAGCTCGGCCGCAAGCTCACCCGCATCGCGCCAGAGCATGTGGCGCCGCGCGCGACCTTCAACCGCTCCGCCCATATTGGTGTTCACAGCCAAAAGCAGGCTGGCCTTAATTGGGTCGGCGTCCTCTTGACGGTCGGCAAGATCACGTCAGCTCAATTGCGCTCGATTGCGGGCCTTTCGCGCGACCATGGCGATGGCGATATCCGCTTGACGGTCTGGCAGAATTTCCTGTTCTCAGGCGTGCCGGACGCCAAAGTCGCGGCCCTTCAAGACGCACTTCGCGCTATCGATCTCACGACTGAGGCGAGCGCTGTGCGCGCGGGCCTTGTCGCCTGCACCGGCAATACCGGCTGCAAATTCGCGGCCTCCAACACCAAGGATACGGCGGCTCTCATTGCCGATCATTGCGATCGGACGGTAGCGCTTGATAGCCCGATCAACATCCATCTCACTGGCTGCCACCACTCCTGCGCCCAGCATTATATCGGCGATATCGGGCTCATCGGCGCGAAGGTGCCGATCAATGACGACGGCGACACCGCCGATGGCTTTACGATCTTAGTGGGCGGCGGCTACGGGGCGGATGCAAAGCTTGCGCGCGAAATCCTGCCCAATGTGAAGAACGAGGATTGCCCGGCAGCCATCGAACGCTTGTTGAAGGGCTATCTTGCCCATCGGCTCTCGGCGGACGAGACCTTCTTCCAATTCGCCAATCGGGTGGACGAAAAAACGCTTCGCGCACTCGCCGAGGCCACACCATGACCATGGCTGTGAACCCGCTGGTGCGGAACATCATTCCAGAGACGGCGCCGTTTTCAGCCGAACAGCGCGCTTGGCTCGACGGCTTCTTCGCGGGCGTATTGTCGCCGGCCTCGGGTCCTCAAGCGGTCCCCGTCGCAACCCCCGACGGGATCGCTGCCGGGCCAGCGCTTGCCACCAATGATGACGCACCCTGGCACGACCCCTCCATGGCCATTTCCGACCGCATGGCGCTCGCAGATGCCCGCCCGATCGCGCCGAAGCTGATGGCGGCCATGGCCCAGCAGGACTGCGGCCAATGCGGCTATAACTGCGCTGATTATGCCAATGCGCTCGCGCTCAAAACCGAAGAGCGCCTCAATCTCTGTGTTCCCGGCGGTAAAGATACGCTGCGCATGTTGAAGGCGCTGGCGCCTGAAATCGGCGCGACGCCTGCCAAGGCCGAGCCCCAGCCTGTGGCGGAGGCAAAGACCGCTTCCGCCCCTGGCCGCTCCCGCGAGACGCCGGTGGACGCCAAACTCGTCTCCCGCTACCGCCTCAATGCCGAGGGTTCGGAAAAGGCCACCTATCACGTCAGCTTTGACCTTACAGAATCAGGCCTCGACTATGTGGTGGGAGATGCCTTCGGCGTCTTCGCGCGCAATGATTTGGGGCTTGTCGACCAGATCATCGCCATGCTTGGCGCCTCCCATATGACCGAGGTACGCGGGCGCCCCTTGCGCGATGTGCTCTTGGATGAGGTCTCGCTCTCGCCAGCGCCCGATAGCCTGTTTGAGCTCATCACCTTCCTGACCGGCGGCGCAACCAGGGCCAAAGCCCGCGCGCTCGCCACAGGTGAGGACCCGGACGGCGATGCCGCAACCCTTGATGTCCTTGCCGTCTTGCAGAAATTCTCGGGCGTCCGCGTCCACCCGGAAGCCTTTGTGGAGGCGCTGGAGCCGCTACAGCCGCGCCTCTATTCGATATCCTCATCGATAAAGGCGACGCCGGGCGAAGTGTCACTGACCGTTGACAGCGTGCGCTATGTCATCGGCAAGAGGCGCCGCCTGGGTCTCGCCTCGACCTATCTCGGCGAACGCGCGACCCCTGGCGAAACGCTGAAAGTCTATGTCCAGCGCGCCCATGGCTTTGCGCTGCCAAGCGATCCGAATGTCCCGGTCATCATGGTTGGCCCCGGCACGGGCGTCGCCCCGTTCCGCGCCTTCCTGCAAGACCGCGCAGCCGACAAGGCGCCCGGTCCCAACTGGCTGTTCTACGGCCATCAGCGGCAAGCGACCGATTTCTTCTATGCCGACGAGATGAACGCGCTGAAGAAGGCGGGCGTGCTGACAAGGCTTTCGCTTGCCTGGTCACGCGATGGCGCGGAAAAGATCTACGTCCAGGATCGCATGCGCGAGAACGGCGCGGAAGTCTGGCGATGGCTCGCCGACGGCGCGCATTTCTACATTTGCGGCGATGCCAAGCGCATGGCGAAGGACGTGGAAGCAGCGCTTGTCGAAATCATCGCGAAGCATGGCGCGCGCTCGACGGACGAAGCGATAGCCTTCGTGTCCAGCCTAAAAAAGGCCGGCCGCTATCAAGCGGATGTCTATTGATGTCGCCTCGCCGCCCTGAAAGCCGGCGTGCGGCACGCATGGCGCCCTTGGCCAGCCTGCCGCTGTTTCTGAAACTCCAGGGTCGGCGCGTCATCCTCGCCGGCGGC
>JBAWYY010000207.1:0-5442 GCA_037143285.1 Alphaproteobacteria bacterium
TGCCGACGGTCGGCCGCATTTCCAACGGCGCCATTGTCGAGCGTGAGGTGGCCTTCGCCATCAACCGCATGGCCTCGCTCCGGCTCGCGCTGCGCAACCCCGATCTCACCACGGCCCGGCGCATTGCTGCCGCCATCAACGACTTCATCGGTGCGGCCTCGGCCGAGCCGACTGACCCCGGCACCATCAACCTGAAAGTGCCGCCGCGCTATGAGGGCAATATCATCGCCCTCCTCACCGAGATCGAGCAGCTGCGCGTCCAGCCCGACCTCTCGGCCAAAGTAATCATCGATGAGGCCTCAGGCATCATCGTGATGGGCAAGGATGTGCGGGTGTCGACGGTCGCGGTCGCGCAGGGCAACCTGACGGTGACGATCTCCGAGCGCCCCCAAGTGAGCCAGCCTAATCCGCTCTCCAATGGGCAGACGGTGGTGACGCCGCAGACCCAGGTTCAAGCGACCGAGACCGGCCGACAGCTCGCCACCATCCGCGAAGGCGTCTCGCTGCAGGAATTGGTGGACGGGCTCAACGGCCTCGGCATCAGCCCGCGCGACCTCATTTCCATTCTGCAAGCGATCAAGGCAGCCGGCGCCTTGCAAGCCGAAATCGAGGTGCTGTGATGCGCTCGATCACCCCGAACCCACCCCCCTCAGGCCCCGGCGTTCCCGCCGCCGCCAAGGTGCCCGGCTCCCGCGAGGCTAAGGCCTGGTCGCAGGCGCAGGACTTCGAGAGCGTGTTCCTCTCCACCATGCTCGGGCAAATGTTCACCGGCCTCGGCGAGGAAAGCCCGCTCGGCCAGAAGAAATCGGAAGCCTGGCGTGGCCTGCTGGTTGAAGAATATGGCCGGTCGATCTCGGCCAATGGCGGCGTGGGGCTTGCCAACAACATCTATCGCGAACTGATCGGCGCCCAAGAGGCCCCTTCCCGCCGCGTGCCGCCCGCCTATGAAATCGCGCGCGGTGCGGCGGCAGCCGCCTCCCGCCCGGCCCAAGGGATTGGCGCAACACCATGAGCGAACCGATGACCCAGCCGAAAGCCATCGCGACCTTCACGCGCGTTGAAGAGGCCAAAGCCTTCCTCATCGACCTGCGGGCGACCGCCGCCGAACTCATGGCCGTTGTCACCCAGGAAACTGAGCTTGTGCGGGCAAGCCGCATTCGCGAGGCAGGCCCGCTTGAGCGCAAGAAGGCAGAGGTCGCGCACCGCTATGCAGGCCTGCTTGCCACGCTTCGCGCCAATGCGCCCTTCACGAAGAAGGCGGTGCCGGCGGATCTGCGCCTGTTCCAACGCGAAAACGCCCTGCTTCAGGCCGAGCTCGACAGCAATCTCGCGATCCTCGCAACCGCCCATGCGGTGGCTGAAGGGATCATCCGCGGGGCTGCGGCCGCGGCGTCCGCCAAGAAGGCGCCGGCCGCCTATGGCGGCGATGGCCGCTCGGTGAACCGAACCGCCTATAACCCAACCCCCGTCGCGGTCTCGCGTGTGTTGTGAGGGAAGACGGGAGGGTCGAGCTGGCCCTATCCATCGGACGCACCGGATTTTGCCCGCCCTAGGACCGAACAAAAGGTTAACGGGTTACGCAAAATTACGCAGACAACAATAGTTACATTTTTACCATGTTCCCTAACGTCAGATTCAAACCTGGCGAGTAACCTCCTGTATGTCGGGGAAAAGGGATGACTATAACCCACCCCACAACAGGGAGTACCGGTCATGGACATTCAGTCCCAACGACCGGCCGTCGGATCTTCTGCGCTCGGACGGCCGGATTCCGTCCCGTATCGCGAGGCGATACGGACAGAGCTGCCGTCGTCACAAACGGTAACTGCGACCCAAGCCAGTAACGAGAGCGGCAAGGCTGCTCCCGATCAACAGCCCGTCCCTCCTGAGGTGGCCAATCGTCAAGCGCGTCTCCAGCGCGTGGCCGACACCATCCGCGAGGATTTACAGCGCCGGATCGAGACCGACAGCAATGCGGGCACCCTGGTGTTCCGTACCGTCGACACCCGCACCGGCGAGGTTGTGCGCCAATATCCCGACGACATGGTGCTGAAACTCAAGGCCTATGCGCGCGAAATGCGCCGGCGTGAGGAAGAAGTGGCGCAAGAAAAGTCCGGGTCGAGCTCAGGCGTCGAGCGCGTCGCGTAAACGACAGCGCTCGCGAGCCTCGACTGCGCAGCCGCCTCGCGCGTGCAAGCGCCCGTCTTAACATCGTGTGACGTCTTAGCCCCCGCTTGAGCCCCCTCAAGCGGGCATGGGCATTTCTGCCGGTAGGCAAATCCTGCCCATTAATCTTTGCCGCTTGGCCGCCGATTCCGCCCCATCCCCTAAGTCCAAGAAAAAACGTTCCTATTCGATCTTTTTTATTCTCGTTAACGTTCCATTAGGGTTAACAAGAGAAAGTGTCTTTAACGGCGCCATACTCGAATCGGCAGCCATCGATAGGGGCACACTATGAGCGATATCGTTCTGTCAAAAGGCATCCGCGGCAATCTGCTGGCGCTCCAGTCCACTGCAGATTTGCGCGACCGGACCCAGACACGCCTCGCGACGGGTAAGAAGGTCAACACCGCTCTCGATAACCCGACCAACTATTTCAACGCGGCGAGCTTGAACTCCCGCGCTGGCGACATCTCGAACCTGCTCGATGCCATCGGCAACGCGGTCAAGACGATGGAAGCCGCCTCCACCGGCATCACCGCCATCACCAAGGTCTTGGAAACGGCACAAGCCACCGCCCGCCAGGCGATCCAGTCCGCCTCCACCACCGCCCGTGTCAATGGCACGCTAGGAACGGTTGCCGGCGCCCCGACGGCCCTGACCGAATCGACTTCGCTCACCTCACTTGGCTACGCAGCGTCCGACACCATCACCGTCACCACCGGCACCAACCGCACGACGACGCTGACCGTCGCCGCTGGTTCCACGGTCGGCGACCTCATCAAGGCGATCAACAGCAACACCGCCAACACCGGCGCTGCTGTGACAACCGGCATCACCGGTACACCAGCCGTTGGCTCCGTCGCCGGCGCCGATGCCCGCGCCTCGCTCTCGGCCGACGGTCGCATCCTGATCGAAGCGATTGGCACCCAGCCGTTGACGATCTCGTCTTCGGTGGCGACGCCGCTCTCCAATCTCGGCTTTAGCTCGACCAACTCGACGGCTGCCGCCGGCACGGTGAACAACACCCGCCAGACGCTCGCCGCTCAGTTCAGCGAACTGCGCCGCCAGATCGACCAACTCTCCAAGGACGCCGGCTTCAACGGTGTGAACCTCCTGAACGGCGACACGCTGCAGGTGCTCTTCAATGAGCGCCAGACCTCGTCGATCACCATCTCCGGCGCCCGCTTCCAGGTTGGCAACGACCTCAAGGTCTCCGACCAGCAGAACAACTTCCAGACCGACAAGGACATCAACGATGCCCTGTCGCAGCTCCAGACCGCACTCGGCACGTCGCGCGCCCAGGCCTCGACCTTCGGCTCGAACCTCTCGGTGGTTCAGATCCGTCAGAACTTCACCTCGAGCCTGATCAACACGCTGAAAACCGGTGCCGACAACCTGACGCTCGCCGACATGAACGAGGAAAGCGCCAATATGCTGTCGCTGCAGACCCGGCAGCAGCTGTCCTCGCAGGCCCTGTCACTGGCCAACCAGGCCGACCAGGGCGTGCTGCGCCTCTTCGGCTAATCGAGGTTCGGCCATAGAACTAAACAAAATCAGTGGATGAAGCACCGGCGGGGCCCTCCCCGCCGGTTTCGTTTTCGGGACTACGCCCGAGTGATGGTATTCTTCGCTGTCCGAATCGTTGACGTGGAGGAAGCGCATGGCCCTCAAGGTGGAACTCAAGCCGGGCGAGAAATTCATCCTCGGCGACAGCGTGATCATTAATGACGACCAGCGCACACGTCTGACGATTGAGGGCGACGCACCAATCCTTCGCGAGAAGGATGTGATGACCATGGAAACGGCCAACACGCCGTGCAAGAAAATCTACTTGGTTGTGCAGCTCATGTATCTTTCGCGAGATCCCTCGCAACACCACAAACTCTATTTTGATCTTGTTGGCGACGTGGTTAAGGCAGCGCCTTCAACTATTCCCTATATCGATGAAGTCAACAATCACATCTTAACCGGTGCCCTGTACAAAGCTCTGAAGGCGACAAAAAGCCTCATCGAGTACGAAGGGACACTGCTCGACCATGCATCACGGGGCACAAGCTTACGCGTCGACGGCTAAAGTCACATCGACCGCCAATCCGCGAGACCTAGAAGCCAGCCTATTGCTCAAGGCGGCCGCTCGCTTACAGACCGTCAAAGACGGCTGGCCCGTGAAAAGCGACGATCTCCTGCATGCTTTGACCTATAATCGGAAGCTCTGGACGGTGCTTGCCACCGCCGTAACGCGTCCGGAAAATCCGCTGCCCCTCGAGATCAAGAACAATATCGCCAATCTCGGCATTTTCATTTTCCAGCGCTCTTTGGACGTGGAAACAGCGCCTGCGCCGGAAAAGCTTACCATCCTCGTCAGCATCAACCGCAATATCGCTGCGGGCCTCTCCGGCCGCGGCTGACCAGCGACGCTGAAGAGGTTTCGACCGGCCGGGTCAAGGTCTGCTCAGCTCGCCATCGGTAAGCTGATCGCGCCTCCATCTTTGCGCTGCTTCTTGACCTCATACATATTCTGATCGGCCAGATGGCTGGTCAGATAGAGGCCGTTCTCCGGTCGGCGCATGGCATGGCCAATCGACGCGCTGATCCCGCGATCGTGGAAAGCGGCCTCAATGCGCGCGCGAACGAGCGCCCCTTGCTCTTCGTCACATTCGATGCAGAGCACCATGAATTCATCGCCGCCGGTGCGTGCGATGATGTCGACATTGCGCACTGCGGACCGCAGCGCTTGCGCGGCTCCAACGAGCAAGCTGTCGCCGGCCACATGGCCGCTCTTGTCGTTGACCTTCTTCAGGTCGTCCAAGTCGATGGCAATGATGCAAGCGGGATTGCCGAACCGGCGGCAGCGCGCTTCCTCCAATTCCAGGAACTCCATCCAGCCCTGGCGATTATAGAGCGAGGTCAAAGCGTCCCGACGCGCCTTGTCGACCATCCGCTCCAATTGCCGTTTGGCGCTGGCAACCTCGAGCTCGCTGTTCAAGAGGCGCGCGAGCAAATCGGCGACCATGGTCATGATGTCGATATTGTCGGCGAGCGCAGAGGGCTGAGCCTGAGGGTCAATCGCGCAGATGGTGCCGAACAGCGTGCCATCCGCCCGCTGAATCGGAAAACCAATGTAAGATTTTATGTCCATCTGGCGCCCGATGGGGGCTTCCGCATAGGCCTGAATACTTGCGGAATCGGGCGCCACATTCGGGCCCTCGCCGCGCACCATGCGCGAGCAAAAGGAGTCCGACCATTTCAGGACTGACCCTTCCCTCACACCGTATCCAC